>CAZRZZ010000007.1:0-20449 GCA_964604755.1 uncultured Methanosarcinales archaeon
CGCGCGCCGCTTTGTCGCGGGAGAGCATCTGCACGAAGCGCTCGATTCCGTGGGGCACCTCAACTATCAAGGATGCAGTGCAAGCCTTGACTTTCTTGGCGAACAAGTGACCAGCAAGGACGAGGCCTGCGATGCCGTGCAGCAGTATCTGCGAATACTCGATGAGATCGCCGAGCATGGAGTGGATTCAGATATCTCAATCAAACTCACTCAGCTTGGCCTTGCGATCTCAAGGGACCTATGCGAAGAGAATGTCAAGGCAATCCTTGAGCGCGCAAAAGAGACGGACAACTTCGTCTATATCGATATGGAGGAAGCGAGGTACACGCAGGACACGATTGATATCTATCTCTCGCTACGGCGAAGCTATAAGAATGTCGGCGTCGCGTTGCAGGCGATGCTTATGCGCAGCCACGATGACCTTGAGCGCATTGTTGAAGCAGGCGGGACGGTCCGGCTCGTGAAAGGTGCATACAAAGAGCCAAAGGAAATCGCATACCCAAAGAAAAAAGACGTCGACAATGTGTATATCCGATTGATGATTCGCATGCTCGGCGAAGATGCGCTCAAGAACGGAGCATACCTGGCAGTAGGCACGCATGATGAGCGCATCCTGACACTTGCAAAGATGCACGCCGCAAGAAATGGTATCTCGAAGAACCGCTTCGAGTTCCAGATGCTCTACGGGATCCGATCGGATCTGCAGCGAAATCTTGCTGATGACGGGTACCGCATCCGCGTGTACACTCCATTTGGCACGCAATGGTACCCTTATTTCATGCGGCGCATGGCAGAACGTCCGGCAAACACATGGTTCGTCCTCAAGAATCTGGTGAGATGATGGCAACAGAAGGGATATCAGATATGTCGATTGCGCTCCAATCGAAGCTCCACCAGCTCGACGAGTATCTTGATTCACAAAAGAAGAGCCTCGCGGCATACTATAAGCAAGAGAAATACAACCTTGCCCATCTTGTCGAGAAGACTGTGCAGCTTCGAGAGAAGATGAAAATTATCGACCAGTTCTTGAGCGAACCGACACGAAACCTCAAGAATGCGCCATCGCTTCTGACAATTCTTCCTGAACTCTTCAAGCTTGGCAACGCGCCGCTCATGTACGCACGCATGTCCAGGGACATGGCGAACTTCGGCGCTCCGGCACAGGACGTGTCGGACGAGCTCACATTCATCTGGAAAAAACTGCAGCAGATGCTGCCGCAGTTTGAGCAGGAGCTCAACAAGACATTCACGAAACGGCATGCAAGAAATGTTGATGCGCATGCTGTGAATCCGTCGCTTGAGGGAAACGTAACCGTCCGTGTCCTCTATCACGGCCTCGAGAGCATCATAAAACCAACCAGCGCGACGCGCAAGGTCATGAAGTCCCCAAAAGGATTCCGGATCGTCATTGAGCACATCGAGAAGTCCGGCCTGACGCCTGACAGGTATTTCGATTCCATGACGAACATGCTTACCGACGGTGTCGTCAAGATGCTCGCGAACTTTCCCGACATATTCACGCGCGTGTACGGGCCGAAGTTGCGACTGAACCTCATGATTTTTGTCTATCCCATGGAGGATCGGGGGGTGGTGGCGTTTTTCACCCGAAGGTTCTGGAGACGCGGATCCGTCATAGCCAACATCAATATCGAAGGACGCATCATGCAGGTATGGTTCTCTTTCCAGATGCTTTCTGAGCTGTTCATGAATGGTCCGCAGCAAGGAGCCCATGCTATATCGTCGATCCTCGCGCATGAGCTTACGCATGCATTCGACAAGCAGTATGAGCAGAAAGGTGATCTCTTCGACCACATCCGCATGGAAGGGCTCGCGACATTCGCGGCGGCAATCCGCCAGCCAACCATCTTAACCAATGATCTTGCCAATCTCCAGGGAGAGCTGCGTCGCTGGTTGACCATCAGGGAGCTCGTGGAGGACTGCAGCGAAAAAAGGAGACTGCCATACACGATAGGCCTTGTCATGTGCCTTGGCCTCCTGTTTTATCGCATCAAGAAACGGCACCGGCAGATCCTCACGCCGTACACATCAACGATGGAAATCATCGCCGCGTTCAAGAATCAGGCATTGAGGGATGATATCCTCAATACCTTCCGCCTCATCAATAGCATGAAGAAAAGGGAATTCTTCCGCGCATACCGCAGGGCGGTCGAGGAAGGCGTCGCACCAGAACTCTTCTCCAATGATATTTACGATGCGGCCATGTAGAACCGTCTAGACGACATCCCCGTCCATCATGCCATGTACGACGAGATCTTTGCCGCCGGCCGCAAGCTTCTCGTCGTCGTGCATGACGATGCCGCAGGAGAGCTTCATCTTCACTTTCTGAAATTCCTTGAACGTGACTTGGCTCGCAGGCCTGACTGGAGCGCCATCTGCAGTGACCCGCTCGCCTGGTTTTGCATCCGGCGCCTCGATCACGGCGACATCGCCACGCTCGTCTTCGACGCAGAGCAGCATGCCGTTACTCTCGATGCCGCGGATGGTCGCCGGCGCAAGGTTCGCCACGACGACGACGCACTTTCCGCGAAGCTCCGCCGGTTCGTAATAGTCGACAAGGCCGCTGACGATCTGGCGGCGGCCAAGATCTCCCATATCGACTTGTTCGATGTAGAGCTTGTCCGCGTCCGGGTGCTTCTCAACATTGGTTATTTTTGCGACGCGCAGGTCGAGTTTGGAGAAGGGATCCGTCCGTGCTGCAACCTCGTGTTTAGCTTCCGGTTTTTCTTTCCGCTGTTTTGCCTGCCCTTCCTTGACCTGTGCGCCTCCGTATCGCGCGCGAAGCCCCTGCACGGTCTTGTCTTCAAGTTTTGAGAATAGGGGGCCGCTCATGCCTATAGTATGGCCTGCTTGAAGGGAGATTTTGAGCGCGGAATTCCATACCCCTGCCTCTTGCGTGCTGACGCCAAGCTGTCTTGCAATTTCATCGCTGGTGAACGGAAGGTATGGCTGGATGAGCACGGCAAGATTGCGCACCATGTTCGTGCAGAGAGACAGGACAACATGGGTCCGTTCCCTGTCCTCCTTGATGAGCTTCCACGGCTCCATCTTCTGGAAGTACGCATTGCAAGCCTTGCATATCGCCATAATCTTGCGCAGCGCATCCTTGAGCTGGACCGCCTCAAGAAGGGCGGTGACCTCGTCGATTTGGCCGTCGATGTCGTTGATGAATTCCTGATCGTCGCTTGTGAGGCGAAGTGCACAGAGCTTCCCATCGTAGTTCTTCGCAAGAAAGGACAATGTCCTGTTGACAAAATTGCCAAGGTTGGCAAGAAGCTCATGGTTTGTCTTCTCCTGGAAGTCCGTCCAATTGAAAGCGGCGTCCGCCGTTTCTGGCCGGTTTGTCAACAGGTAATAACGCCACACGTCAGCGGGAATGCCGCTCTCGATGACATTGTCACCAAAGACGCCGACACCTTTGGACTTGGAAAACTTGCCGCCCTCATAGTTGAGATACTCCGTCGACGAGATATGGTGCAGCATCGTCCAGCCCTGTCCGGACGCAAGAAGAGTCGCAGGAAAGATGATCGTGTGGAATGGGATGTTGTCCTTTGCCATGAACTGGTAGAGCTCGACGTTTTTGTTGTCTTTCCACCAGGACTCCCAGTCGGAGAAATGGTCGGCAGTGATGCTGATGTACCCTATCGGAGCGTCGAACCAGACGTAGAATACCTTGTCTTCGAACCCTTCGAGAGGGACCTGGACGCCCCATTTGAGGTCGCGGGAGATGCACCGCGGCTTGAGGCCTTCCTTGAACCATGCCTGCGTGAGCGTGCGCGCATTCTGCGGCCATGCGCCCTTCTCCTGTTGCGCCTGAACCCACTTGTGCAGATCACTCTCAATCCCTGGAAGGTCAAGGAAGAGATGGTCAGTGTGCTTTATCTGCGGCCGTGTACCGCAGCGCTTGCACGTCGGGTCGATGAGTTCTGTCGCGTCGATGAGCTTGCCGCACGCGTCGCATTGGTCGCCGCGCGCGCCGTCGCGCTGACAGTGCGGGCATACCCCTTCGACAAAACGGTCGGCAAGGAAGGTATCACAGGTCGGGCAATAGAGCTGGTCGACTGGCTGCTCGATGATGTATCCTCGCCGGTGAATATCATTGAAGATCGCCTGGGTGAGCGTGTGATGGATCGGCTTGGATGTCCGCCCAAACGCATCGAAGGATATCCCAAACCATTCGTAGACATGGCGGTGGATCTCGAAATACTTGTCGCAGATTTCCTGCGGTGTTACACCTTCCTCATGCGCTTTTTGTTCCGTTGCCGTGCCGTGCTCGTCGGTTCCGCAGATATAGAGCGTGTCGTACCCCCTCATGCGGCAATATCTGGCATACACGTCGGCAGAGAGCACGCAGCCAATGATGTTTCCCAGATGTGGCACATTATTGACATAAGGAAGCGCGCTTGTGATGAGACGTCGTTTTGCCATGCGGTGCGAAAACCCGACCAAATTTATAAATATTATGCGCAGTCCTGCGCAGTGCCTGCTGCATATCAGTCAAAACGTTTATATAGAACGAATAATCGGAATGGGTTATGGCACGTAAGACCACAAAGACAAAAAAAGACACAGCAAGGCACAAGCCGAGCAAGACGCGGGCAGAAGCAGCCGGGCAGAAACGCTACATCCAGATCGAGGAGCCAAGCGTGCACGAGATCTACCAGAAGCATGTTTCACGCAAGCCGACAGACGGCTTTGCGATTGCAGCGTTCGTCTGCGGGCTTCTTGGCTTTCTGATCCCGTTTCTGAACGTCGCCGCGATCGTCCTTGGCATCATCGCGATCCACAATATCCACAAGCATAAACGCCGCAAGGGGCATGGGCTTGCCGTTATCGGCATGCTGCTTGGGCTTGCGTCGCTGCTCCTGGTCCTCATCGCGGACGTGGCGAGCGTGGCAGGGTTCCTGCTATTTGGATAGAAGAATAAAAAAAGGAAAGAGCCGCCTCAACGATAAGCGTCAGAAGTCGTCGCCATCCATATCTTCAGCGTCTTCACCCTTCTTTTTCTTCGGCGCCTTCATCTTCTTCGTGATTCCCCACTTCCTGCCGCAGCCGCCGCAGGCATAGACGATCGCCTTGACGCCCTGCCAGACCTTTCGTTTGAACGGCGCTTGGGTCTCATCGTTATGGCCGCACTCCTGGCACGTGTACCTGATGCTGCAGGTCAATGTGTCTTCGTATACCTCTTTCTCGACGGCATATCCGCACTCCGGGCACACATACTCTTTTGCGCGAATCTTCACGCTCCCCGTCTTCTTATCAACTGGTTTTCCCATAAACCCCTTGTGGCATTTGGGGCAGGGGCCGCGCAGCACCCATGCCATCACCTTGCCCTTGTTCTCCGCACGCCGGGTGAAGTATGTACACTCGTCCATTGATGCTGGTTCTTTTAATGCCATAGTATCATCTCCTGACGTCAAGGTTCTCGACGACTACCTTTACTGGCGGTCCCTTCCTGTCTTGACCGCCGCATGCGGCATCGAGGACGTCACGGTTCTTGGCAAGCTGCGCTCCCATGTCCCGAAAAGGTGATAAATAGAACTCCGGCCGGTTTTCGCGCACGCCGATGAGCGGCCACGTCAGGTCTGGTCTCTCGGTGAGGACCGTGTCCATGTAATACTGCGCGTTGAGTCCGTGCACGATGGATGCATGGAAGTGGTCGAAGGACTCACGAATCATTGGTGCCTGCGCACAGTAGAACTCACCGGTGAGGAGGCCGGAGTAGCCGTACTGATAGGCAAGCTGGAACTCTTTCTCGCTTTGCAGCATGCGACGGCGCGCAAAGAGGAAGAGAAGCGCGATGTCTTTCTCGGTGCGTTCTCCGACCGAGATGTTCACGATGGTGTCCGGATCGAATGACACCGGATCGACGGAGGGATTGACATGCATGATGAGCCGGCCAAGGTCGGCAATCATCGCGTCGATGTCACGGATATCGACGACGAATTTCCCGATACCTTCCTCATGATAGTCAGTGCCATATTTTTTGTCGATTGCCTTGGATGCCTCAAATACCTGCGCGAATGAGCGTGCATCGACGTCGCCAAAATAGGGCGACACAAGCGACGTCTCCTGCCGCTCCTGCGGACTTGTCAATTTAAGGCAGCCGCCAACGAGGATGAGGGCGAATACCATTACGCATATGCCCGATCTTATTATTAATCGTCCCATCATTATGGATCGTCTCATTGCTCCACCCCTGCTGCCCGTTTGATCTCGATTGACACCGCATCCTCCTCGACACGGATGTATCTTGGGCAGATCGTGTATTCGTGTTTGTGTGCCGTGCAGTAGTCGATAATCCTCTTCTTCTCCTCCTCACTCTTAAATCTTACGATGACGACGATGCCCGTCTTGTCGCGATGCGCGATGGCATGTCCGGCAAGGTCATTCTTGACGACCCTGCAGATGCCGGAAAGATACGAAAAACGAGCGCCGGCAAGACGGAGTTTCCCTTCAAGCGCCGCAAGGTCGATGTTGTGGCGCAGGATTCCGATAATCTCGTTGTCATCGAGGTATTCTTTCTTTGCCGCCCCGATCATCCCGCCATAGCCAAGGTCGACGGCTTTCCATCTGCCAAATGAGGCAACCATAATATCCGCCCATTGTCCTGCGACAAGCTCCGGCACGCCAAACGAGCCGGACGCGTCGAGGATGACAAGACAGCCGGCATCCTTGCAGATATCATGGATCTCGCGCATCGGCTGGTCCGCGCAGTAGCCGGCAAGGCTCGAATAGAGAAGTGCTGCACCACTCTTGGCCTTCTTGCGAAGGTCCTCAAGATCGAGAATGCCAGCGTCGGTCTTGACCTGCTTGATCTCGAAGTTCAAAAGCTTCGGGTACGTCTCGTACGTGAACCATCCCCCCTGGTCGGGGATGAGGATGAACGGCTTTGGATTCGCCTTCCTCACGGCCGCAAGGGCGCATAGAATCGCCGAGCTTCCGCAGTTGGCAAGCCGGACATAGCGCATATTGCACATCGACTGCAGCATGTCAAGCACGCTGTCCATTGTTGAAGCCATCCCATGCCCGGACAACAGCACTCTTTTTATAAAGTTGACTATGGGAAGATATGGTGAGGGGCCTATTATATTCCACAACAGCAACTTTTATAAAGAATAAAACGAAAGACATATACATTTTAGGGGTGGGTAGAACGTGAAACGAAAAGGTCAGATCACGACCTTCATCATAGTGGGGCTTGTCTTCCTTCTTGTGATTGGCATTGCCCTGTTCATGCGCGATTATGTCGCGAAAGGAAAGCTCGAGGTAGCACTTCTTGAAAAACCCCTGCCCCCCGAATTTGAGGGGATCAGGACATTCGTGCAGGAGTGCACCGCTGGCGCTGCGATACCAGGGCTTTACCTCATCGGTGCACAGGGAGGATACCTCCTTCCGCCAAATGATTCACTTCTCACCGGCATGCACACGTTCTCGTATGGCTATCGAGATGGTGAACGAACGCTTCCTTCAAAGGAGCGTATCGAGAAGGAGATTGACTCGTACATGCATACCCTCCTCAGTACGTGCATCGGGAACCTGACCTTCTTCGAAGATCGTGGCTACACGATCACGGCCGGCGTGGTCCAGCGTATAGAATCGACGATCACAGAGGATAGTGTCCTTATCCGCATTGATGCACCAATAACCGCCGTTTATCTTGGTGAGACACAGGTGATTGACACGTTTGTCGCGCGCGTCCCCCTCCGTCTTGGCCACTTGCATGATGTCGCAAATGATATCATCCACCACCATGGGGATAATCCTGGCAGCATCGATTTTACCTATCTTGCCAGCTTCGACGTGCACGTGAGCGTGCTTCCCCTTGATGAGGGGGTGACCGGATACGCGCTCTATGACAATGCCACAGCGACAGGGGAGTTCTTCCTATTCATGTTCGCAATCGAAGACACGGAATCGAACATACCTCCAAAGCTTGGTTTTATCCGCAACTTCGTGCTGACAAGGGACGAGCGCTTCGAGTATGAGGTACAGGTATACGATGCGAATCCGCGTGACACATTGCGATTCACAACAGACAATCCACAGTTCCCGATAGATGAGCGCCTTGGGATCTTCAACCTCACGCCGCAGCGCCGGGGGATCTTCGACGTGACCGTGACCGTCCGTGACAGGGCCGGCGCAACCGACAGCAGGACGGCCCGCTTCATCGTGGAAGAGCCAATCGGAGGGGAGACAGGATGAGCGCCCCTGGTGCGTGTCGGCGCAAGCTGCTCAGCGTCATCATGATTTTCGTCCTGGTATTTAGCAGCCTTCCGTTCCCTGTACTCTCCGTAGAAGGTGTGTCCGGTGAGGATGAAGAGGAGCGAACGGAAGAAGAGGGGGAGATCACCGCAGAGAATTTCATGGACGTTGCACGGGAGGACCCTGCGCGCGCCGCCCGATGGCTTGGAACGAATTACGATGAGAGCCTCGCGTCAGAATTCTATGCAGAAGACCCATCCCGGATCAACCTTGACCGAAGCGCCGCACAGCGCTTCTTTAGCGATCAGTCCCACATCGATTCGCACCGTGCCGCAGCAGACCTCTATTTTGCTGATCTGCAGAATGCCCTGCACAACCTGGACGTGAGTGAAGCGTACTTCAGCAGGGCCGGCGCGATCGAGACGAACAGGGACGCCGCAGGCGAATTCCTGCGGCGACGCTACGGGATGCCCTATGAGATCAGCGATACGGCAGCGGCGATCCGCTACGACCCGCAGGCAGGGACGATCGCAAGCGATGGCGTCACACTCCGTTTCGACCAGTACACGGGGCAAGAGCAATTCCAGCAGATCATCGCCGTGCAAGGGGGCTGGCGATTCGTCGTCCAGCACGAGGGCCGGGACCGCCGTGAGATCGAAGTGAGCGGGGAAGGTGCGGCAAATCTTGATTTCGACGGAAGAATCCTGTTTGTGCGCGACGAGGAGGGAAACGAGCGCGCTCGCATGGGCCTGCGACGGATCGAAGAAGGAAGCGGCGGCCTTGAGGTCCAGGCAGATGGCGGCATGCGCATAACAGGACAAATCGCCGGATCAGCCGTCATCGAAGACGAGCGGATCCGGTTCACCAACAGGCAGGGAGAGATCCACATCGGAGCGGACGGGGACATCTCTGCCGATAATGCGGAGGTCATCATCGACCGTCATCCATGGACAACCGAATCGCGATGGCCGATGATCTACATGGACGGCCGCTTTACGCGCGACGGCAACGATGTGCGCGCATGGTCGTATGACGGGCGCGACACGGTCGTCATCGACCGCAACACAGGCGTTGGCGTCCGAAGCCAGGGGCAGCAGCGAGGACGCGAGCCCCCGGAGCAGGTCATCGTGCACTTGGATCAGTTCCACGACGGAGCAGGCATCGCGCGCAGCGCCGCATCCGAGACACCACAGCAGGAAGAAGCTCGCGAGGAAGCGCTTGAAGCGCAAGACGAGGACGAGCCCGATGCAGAGGAGCTTCGCCGCCGCGCAAGCGCGCTGCGCCAGGAACAACGCGGACCGGACATGGGGCCAAACGGTGAGGTGTGGATCCGTGAGGAGGAAGGCCGCGTGAATATTTACGCGCAGGGGCGCGTCGATGTTGGGTTCTACCCGATCGATGGCGGCGAAGTCATCAATAATGCACGCCCGGACGTGATGCAGCCGCGCTTCCAGGGACGAAGCGGGCTTGCGCGACTCGATTTCCAGCGCCAGGGCGAGCTTCGCGACCGCTTCCAGATCCTTGGCCAGGCCCATTACGAAGACAGGGGCATCCTTGCCGACACGCATGCAGACGGCACAGTCCTCAACCGCGAGCCGAACCTCTTCCAGCAGCAGGGCGATTTCATCACGATCGCCTGCGATCCGGTCAGCGGACAATCATGCGCGCAGGACATGCCCCTGGCTGATGTGAGCCAGCGCATCCGCATCGTGCGATTAGAGCAGCACCGCATCCGCGCGCTGGAGGGCGCGCGCGTGACGCGCCGAGATATCGAGATCGGCCGGGAAGTCGCCGGCGAAGAGATCGAAGCGCTCACGTTCGCGCAGGGCATCCACATCAATTATCGCGTCGGAGCCGCTGGCGAGCCCCTCCCGAGCATGGACCGCACTGCGCTTGAGCAGCTTGCGGATTTCCAGAGCGACTCAGGGACCACGCTCGTCATCGACCGAAATCTCTACCTGCGCGCCGAGGATGAGAACCATTATCTTGGTGTCACGACGGAGGGCATTGCGCGCTATGAGCGCACTGATGATGATTTTGAGGCAAAGGGCCTTGGCGGCTCTGTCGATGTCGATTTGAGCATCAGAAGCACGCTTGGCGGCGTGATCGTCCCGACGACGCAGGAGGAGATCGAGGCTGTCGATGTGTTCCTGCAAGCGATACGCACCGGCCGCCGTGAACGAAGCCTGCGCGACGTCCCTGGGATACTCAACATCAGGGACGAGCGCGTCCGGGCGCAGCTTGAGCAGGACACGGGTATCAATCTTGAATATCTCGCGTTCGACGAGCGCTATGAACGCCTCGTCTCGCAGGGCATGGCGACTGCGGGCCTTGCACGCGCACAGCGCCGCACTACCGACGGCGTGGAGGAGCCTCTCTCGGAGATGATGCAGCGCCAGCGCGAGGGACTTTCCGGCCAGCGCTCGCTTCTGCAGGCGCAGCTCATCATCGCACAGGATCAGGGCAACACGCAAGCAGAGCGACAGTTGCGCTCGGCGATCGCGAGAACGAGCCGGAGCATCGGCCAGTTTGACTCGCGCATCGAGCAGCAAGAGCGCGCCGAGAGGGCGGAGGCAGCACGGCGAGAGGCTGAAGAAACCCGTCAGCGACTGCTCGCAATCCATTCTGCGGACGAGAACAATCCGGATCGTCAGGCGGCGACGCGTGCAGTAGAGCTTGGATCTGACCTGCACGAAGCCCACCAGCGGCTGCGCCGCCTTCAGGAAGAAGCAGAGCACTATTACCGCATCATGACAGATCAGGAGGATCGCGCGCCGCCCGCATGGGGATGGGACCCCGGAGAAGGGATAATGCGTTTTCTCTGGCCCCCAGCCGGATTTGCAGATGATCAGGAATGGGCACGGCAACAACGCGTGCAAGCATTGCGTGACGCGCAGCGCATTGAAGCGCAGATCCGCGAGCTTGAAGGCCAGGTCGGCGCGCTTGCAGACCAATATGTGGACGACCCGATGATGCATATCCAGGTCCTCACGTACGGCGGCCAGTATGATGACGCGCAGGAGATTCTCGATGGCGTGCGCGAACAGCATGAGTTCGCCGCCGGGATGCAGGCAAGAGGCATCCCGATCGACCCGGCGACTCTCGAGACGGGAGGCATTGATCCGGAGATGCTCCTGTTCCTGCAGGCGCGCATGCATCAACGACGCGTGATGGACGCATACGACGAGACGCTCGATGCCAATCAACGCGGGCAGAACCCGCGTGCGGACACGACGGGGAACCTTGACCAGGCCATCCGCATCACACAGGCCGTCGAAGACGAGGAGCTTCGCCGCATCCTCAACCAGGAGAACATGGTTGGCCAGCGCATCCAGCTTGCTGCAGAGGAGGCACGGCGCCAGCAATACCTTGATGAGGCGATCGCACGTCAGCGCGAGTACGAAAGTGAGCGCGGCATCTGGTGGCAGATCACGCGCGCACCCGTCCAGCTTGTCATGGGCGCAATCGATTCTGCAGAGAGGACTTACGACATGGCAGAGCGGGCAGCGACAAGGCTTAGCCGTGGAGAAGAGTTAAGCCCGGAAGACGTCCAGGCCCTCTTCAATCCGGTCGCAACACAACGAAATGAGTTCGAGTACGGGCTCTGGGAAGAATCATATGCGATGCGTGAGCGCCTGGCAATCGAACAGGCAGCGCGGGAGCGCGCAGCAGTCGAGGTGACACGCACACTGTTTGAGCGCGGCGGGTGCGGCGGCGCCGGCACGGGCTGCACGATGCAGCAGATCGCACAGATGGCCCCAAACGATGTATGGGACCGCTATGAAAAGGTCTCGGGCCGGACGCTTCAGGAAGGCGTCGAAGTTTCCGGAGTTGGTGAAGGCCGCATGCGAGAGCGGTTTGGCGTCTCGCGGGCAGATCTACTCACAGGAATCCGGGAATACCATACTACTGCAGGATTCGATGTCCTTGTCGCGATGGAATCCGGCGAGCGCCTCGAGAATCCTGAGCGTTTTGCCGAACTGCAGGCACAAGATCTTCTTGACCATGCGGAGCGTTACGCGCAGGCACGGCACGCGGACCATAATGCCGGCATCGGATATTATGAGGCAGGTGAGACTCTTGCGCGGGAAGCATGTGTCGAATATAACCGCTGCGAGCAGTTCGAGCGCGCGATGGAAGGGTTCGAAGAGGCTGAATTCGTACGCACAGCGTATGGGATCGACATGGGGTTCAATGTCGAGACGGGAGCGGAGATCGTCTCCGACATCGCGTTTGATCCGCTCAACTACGTCGCATTCGTTGGCCCAGCATTCCGTGTTGCACGGACGGCGACGCGGTTCGCGGGGACGAGCGCAAGGCTTGCCAGTGAGGCGGGGATGCTTGCGCTCGAGGCGGGACGGCTTGGTGAAGTGGGAGTTTCGGTCGCAAGCGGCATCACCGAAGCAGGCTCTACACTGCGCAGGATAGGAACGGGCGTTGCAGAGACGGCGGGAGCGGCGCGGGAGGCTGTATCGAGTTCACGCGCGATGGACCTCGCGCGAAGATCCGCCTCCGTTGAGATCACTGCCGTAAGCGGCACACAACGAGTGGAGCGCATGATGCGCGCAGAGACAGCGCTTTCACGCCTTGGCAGCCAGGTCGAATCCGATCTTGCCCGGGCCGGCATGGCTGGCCGCCGCGTCGAGACGCTCGGCGACGTACAGACGGGCCTGCAAGACCTCTCCCGCGCTGCGCGGGAGAGCGGCGACTTGGGTCGGGCACGGCAATATGACCGGCAGCTGCGCGAGCTTGACCGTCTTGCAAGCCACGTGGACGAGCTTGATGACACGCGCACGATGAACCGTGGATATGATCTGCTTGACCGCAACGTGGCTGAAGCAATCGAAGTAGAGCGCGCAGCGGAGCGCGTCGCGCAAGGATATCAGGGCTACATGGGGACATGGCGGACGGCGACTGAAGGGGCGGAAGTGCGCGCCGAGCGGTTCCTCTACCGGGGACTTGGGGAGACGCAGACGGCCGATGAGATCGGCCGTGCGCACGCACGATTGCAGCGTGCGCTTGCGCGCTGGAGCGATGCGCGTGATGTTGGCAGCAGGGCAGAGATGATTGGGGCAGGGCAGGAACTCGTCCGTGCAGAGGAGGGCCTGCAAGGTGTTCGTGAGTTCCAGTGGGGGTTCCGCAGCGCGCTTGCCGAAGGACAGGCGCAGGAAGGTACGCTTGGTTTTGAGGCCGTCGCGGACCGCTTGATACGGCGCGTGGAGGATGTGCGCGTCGGCCTTGTCGAAGAGCGCGATGCGCTTGCGATCGGCTCACGCATCAATGATCCAGAATGGTTTACTGCCAATGCAAACCGTCTTGGCGACGCAAGCCGTGTTCCAAGCCAGCAATTCCGGGAAGCTGCGCTTAAAGCAGCAAAGCGGGCGCGAGCAAGCAGGGACTCGCATCGAGCCCAGTTCTTAGAGGATCTTACCGATGCGGATCCGATGGTGCGCATGCGTGCCATCCGTGATTACCATGACGAGATGGCACGCGTCGTGCGCGCTGCAGAGCCTGGCGATGAGATTCCCGGCATCGGCCGCGTGATCGAAACCGATGCAGGCCGTGTTGTCGTCGTGCGCCGCGGCCGCGAGTGGGCAACGCCCGAGCAGGTCGCCCAAGAGTTTGAAGGAGTGTCCCAAGAATATCACAGGCGTCTTGTGTCTGCAAGCCGCGCCCAGCGTGAGGAAGAGGCGATTGCGTTTGCGCAAGCGCTTGGCTATTCCGGAGATGAGGCGCGCGCGATTGCTCACGCAGAAGTCACGCGCCTTGAGGCGCAGGATGCCGGCGTCATCTTCCGCACGGGAGGCGGATATCGCGATGCAGCGTTCCGGTATGAGCCTGACTTTAGCCAGGTCCCTGCGAGCCGCATGCAAGAGGCGCGGCGCAGCGCACGGGAGTTCGAGGAGTCGCTGCGGCAAGCCGGACTTGAGCCGTCCGACATCGCGCGCCGTGAGCATGAGTTTAACCAGGCACGTGATGCCGCGCAGGCGCGCGTGCGTGCCCGATCAGAGACTCCTGATGAGCTCCTCCCTGAAGAGGAACTTGCCGTCGCGCGCGACGAGGCCGCGACACTGCGCGCCGATGCGCGCGAGCAGGTGGAGCAGGGCGACGCACTACGACGTATGCGACGCCAGCTCGAGGCGGACGCTGCATATGATAACGCAGAGCAATTGCGCCGGCGTGCACGGGATATTGAAGAGCGCATCGCACGAAGCGAATCAGCATACAATCCGCCGCCGGCCGAAGTGGTCGCCGGCGAGAATCTGCGTGCTGCTGCCCGGGAAGGGACGCTTCCCGGCCATCCGCAGCGTGGGCAACAGGCTGCCGCAAGGACATCGCACCCGACGCTCCGGCAATCCGGACAGGCCCGCGCATCTGATAATATTATGGAAGAGGTCATGGAGGCGGAGCTTGGGACAAGCGGATCGCCTACGCCATTGCAGCCCGGAAGCAGGACGCCAACGCCGCCGCGCATCGCACGGCAGGAATTTCCGCGCGATCTTGAACCTGGAGACATCCCTTCTGCCCGACGATATATCGATGACCTTCGTGGAGCTGCAGATAACGCTGTCGAGCGGGTAGATGCCGCGCGCAGCATAGGTCGGACACGCGATGCCCGCCGCCTTGATCAAGAGGCACGCGCACTGCGCGACGAGGCAGAGAACCTTGAGCGGCGCGTGCTTGATGCAGAGGAGCTGGCGCGTGCTCGCGCGGTGGAAAGGGTGCCGCCAGCCGAGCGTCCTGCTGTTCCCGCCGAAGTCGATGAACTTGCATCCGCACGGCATGGGCTTGCCGATGCGCAAAGAGAACTTGCAGCGACGGATGCGCGACTTGCTACGCTTGAAGAGGTTATCACAAGCCGTGATACACCCATAACAGAACGCGTTGCCAGGCAGCGTGAGCGATCAGAGCTTGCGACACGACGGTCGCTACAGCAGTCTGCGGTGAATGAATGGCAGGAGACGGTTGGACGGCTGGAGCGCGGCGAGCGCACCACGCCCCTTCCGGAAAGACCACCAATTGAAGCGCCACCGGTGCGCCCTGTCCCGGTAGAGGTGCCCATTGCCCGGACACCGCAGGAAGCAAGATTGGATATCCAGCGTGCTCAATCCCGCATAGTTGAAGCGGAGCGCAAGGCGCAAGCGGCGCGTGCAGAGCATGACGCAGCCGTGCGCGAGCTTGCGGGAGTCGAGGCGGCGGCGCCGGAGGAGATCCGCACGCTCGAGGAACGTGCGCGCTCCGCACGGCAGCGCCTGGATGATGCCGAGCGCGAGCTTGCAAGCGCGCAGCAGGACTTGACCCGCGCAGTCCGTGAGGCGCCCAAAGAAGTCGTCGATGAGTTCCGCGCCGCACCGGAAGCAAAAGTCTTTCCAGAAGAGGCCGCACGCGTCCCAGAGAAAGTTCCCCTACGTCCACCTGTTGAGACAAGGGCGATACGGCGATCTGAAGAAGTACGAGCTGAGCTTCGTGCAGCCGAAGAGGATGTTGCACGCATCGATGGAGCGCGCACATCCGAGGCACGCAGTCTTGTCGAAGATCAGATGAGAATCGAGGAGCACATCGCACGCGGAGAAGACATCTCCGCAGATATCGACCGCATGGCGGCACGGCAGGAGCGCATCGTACAGCTCGAGCAAGAGGCGTTTGAGGCGAAGCAGCGTGCCGAACGCGTGCGGCAGGCCGCCATCGATGCAGAGATTGACGCAGGCATCGCAGATGAAGTCGCAAGTGTGAGGCGGCTTCCTCCGGACGTAAGGGATCGCATGCGCAATGATCTTGATGCGTATCTCGAGGATCTCCCTTCAGAACGCAGGAATGATGCGATGTCACGCGTGTGCAGCATCACAAGTCCTATCGAATGCGAGGATGATGACAACATCGGGAAGAATCTGGAGAGCATCCTTGCACCATTGGACGAAACTCAGGTCCCGATGCGATCCACGGTCAGCGGACTTGAAGACACGCTCTTGCTGGTAGATGATCTTCCTGCACGTATCCCTCCCGGTGAGGATGCCCGATTGATTGGGGACTTGGACACGTTAGTCATTCGTGAGGTAGATCGGGAACGGCTGGCGGCACGGCGGGCTATCCGGCCTGTCGACGAGCATGCTATCCGTGACGATCTCCCCCCCGAGGGCGTCTTCGAACCGGGGCAGCGCCGGGTTCCTGCGTCGATCATGGCCGAAGAGTTCGAGCCGATAGCGCTTGCGCAGGAGAACTTCCCTGATATGGACCAGGGATTGGTCGATGCGTTGCGCGGACGAGGGTTTACCCATATTACAGGAAGACAAACGGCAACGCCGCACAAGACGGTGACCATCCGCGAGGGGATGTCCGCATTATCCGAAACGCCGACTGGCCAGCTTGGACTTGATCGATGGGTGCGCGTGCGGCGATCGGATGGAACAGAAGCGATCCTGCGCCTGGACACGTCCGACCCGGCTGTGTTTGATGGGTTACGTGCAGGCGGATTGATGGAGGACATAGGCACACGTCAGATTCTTGGATCCCGCTTCTACGAGGATGTTGGACGGCGTGTCCCGACGCAGGGCATCCGTCGCCGCGGCGTTCGTGCACAGCGAATCGAGCTTCCCGGGCCGGACGGGACGGCGCAGAGCGTTATCCAGACAGACTACATTCCCGGCATGATGGATCTTGGAAAATCACGCAGGACCATCACTCAACGCTTGCCCTACGCCGAGGAGGAGCTTGGGTTATCTGTAATGGACGTGCAAGACGTTCAGCGCACCCTCCGGCAGGATGACGCTCTTGTAGTCGCGTTTGGCATGTCGGATAGTGGTGTCGGCATTCGCGTCGACGACTTTGGGCAAGCGCACATCGGAGTTGATGGCCGCATCCGTGTCTTGCCCGGGCAACGTGTCCGCGTGGCGGACGATGGGGACCTGCTCATTGTGGACGGGCCGACGACGCACCGCATCCCCTCCGACGCGATCCGTGAGATCCAAAACGCGCCGCAGGGGACGACTCATATCGTTGGCGATGTGCGCTTGCAACTCATGCCGGATGGACAGGTGCGTGCGTACCGCATCGAGATCATCCGGTTTGACGAAGAGTTCTTCGGAGCTGTTGGTAATCTTCCTGTCCGCGCGCATCGCGGCGGCATTTCTCAACGGCCCTACACACGAGTATACACCAGGACTGCAGAGGCACTCGAGCAGAAGGTCCGCGCCGGACAGCCGATCGAAGCGAGGAACCTTGATGGCATATTCGCGGGCAATGACGCGATTCAGGGATATGGACGCGCAGATGATTGGGTAGGGACAGGATTCCAGGAATATTATGACGCTATCCACCTTCCGGTGCAACGGGCCATCGAAGATATGCTTGCCGACCCGGGCACGCGCGAGTTCATCGAAGGCGTCGTCCATCCACGAAGCGGAGTCGATCCAAGTGATTATGCTAGCTCGTTCCTTACTGGCGTTCGCGGAAACATGCAGCGCCTTGATAGGACGCTTGAAGCACTCGGCAAAAGTGACTATGACATGCTTGCCGTCGCGCCGCAAATGACACCCGGCGTTCCTGGCTCTGGTTATGCTACCTTGGATGAAGTGTTTGATTTCTATGGCATCCGGCCGCGCGAAACGCCGCCCACTCCTGCTCAGCTCGAAGTCACCAGACCCCAACGCGCAAGACGACTCGCTTCTCCACAACAGCCTGCTCCTGAAGAGGCGCCGACACGCCTTGATCTTTCTTCTCAACAGCGCGCGGTTGTGGACGACGCGATGGGAACTACGGAAAGGACACCGCCTCCGGCAAATCTTGATGAACAGGTCCGGCAGTTCGAGCGATTGGACGTGCGTGCAAGCCGCCTATCCCCTGATGAGCCGCTTGAGGTGAGTGTGGATGATCTTGCGCGCGAAATTTCAGCTCGCCGTACCATGCTGGGCCTTCCTGATGCGCCAGTGGATATCGAAATTGCGCGCCAACCTAATCTCCTCCAGGATGGCATCTTTGTTATCCGACAGGACGGTGCGCCAGTCGCGTATGGACGCATCGCACGACGGGGGACAAGCGTTGGGGCGGATAACACACTTGGCGCGCTTCGCGACATTGCCCAGCTTGGGGCGCACGGCGGGCAGCACGCGCCAAAGCCATTATTTATTGGCCATTTTGATGATGCAGAAGGGACGCCTCACCTCCTTACCATCCAGTCGGCCGCTCCCGGTGAGACTGCGCAAAACATTCTACGGCGCATCGCTACCTCGTCAGGCGTGGATCGAGAAGTGGCGATGGGGCGCGCTCGCACGGCAATGCGCGAGATTGGTGAGGCACTTGGAGATGTGCATTCGCGATCACTGCAGAGAAAGGTGACTGCCGAGGCGTTTGATCGGTTGGATGATGAGATTGAGAGTATGGCGCGCGTGATGGGTGAAACCGATCTGACGCAGGCAACGCGTGCACGGGCTGAGGCGTTGCGCACGACACAGGCTCATCAGGTCACGACGCATACGGATTTTCGCCTGCCAAACGTGCTCCACTCCGAGGAAGCTGGAGGAACGATCATCGACTTTGAAAAATCCAGGACAGCAGGCCATCCAGCAGATGATATTGCGACATTCATGGAGGATCTTGTCACGGCAAGCCGGACAGACCGTCTTGGGGGGGAGCTTGCCCAATCCGAGATTGATGATCTTCTTGCGGAGTTCCTTGCCGGGTATCGCAGGCGATCGTCGGTGAACATGGACGAGATCGAAGAAGGCCTTGGGTTCTATCGTGCATTCCGCGCACGTGATCCAAACCTCGAGCAGCGCCTTGCACGCATCCTCAGCGAGGGGGGCACGGACGATGTGCGCCGCATCATGGACAGAAGCTATGATATCGAACGTGAAGTCGCAGCGGCAGAAGAGGTGCCGACGTTGCGGCCGTCTCCACCTGCTGCGCCGCAAGTCGTCGCGTTGCGTGATGAGATGCGCAACACCGGCCGCTTGGATGACACTACTCTTGGACGGCTTCGCAATGAGCTTGAGGAGGTCCCACCAGCAATCCGTGAGGAGACAAAGATCACGTGTCCGGGCTGTGAAGTGGAATACCTTGGCGATGATCCGGAGGGCGATCGCATTGCCGAGGAGCTGCAGGCCGTGATCCATATCGTCGAAGCAGACGATCCAGCGGCATTGCGCATGCCAAGCTCCGGAACTGTTGAGGATCTTGCTGAAGCCATTACAATCGAAGAGGCCGCGCGGGAGCAGGGAATCGTTGTGCAACGCATCGTCGACGTCGGAGATGATGCGCGTGACGCGGCGCGGGAGCCATCACGCATTGGAGATAGTGTCCTTTCCGAGGCGCGCGTGGAACGGGATTCGCTCATCATGGAAGGACCGCCAGGCGAGGCGCGTGCTTCTCCACCCGCCAAAGCGCCAACCGCCCCACCACCGGGAGTTCCAGACGTTGTCCCGGAAGGCGTGCAAGCCATACAGGAAAGTGGTGCGCGTTCGTTTGGGGATGCCGTCCGCGTCTATCAGGGAAGACGCCCCGGCCATGTCGATCCAGAAGTGACAAATGAAGAATTTGCCGATGCGCTTGTCCGTGTTGTCCCGCTTGTCCGTGAATTCGCCGATGATATCATTCCTGTCGAAGGGATTTGGATTCAGGCAAGGGTCGGCGAGCGGGTTCCACGCACAGAGCGAGGGCGCTTCTATCTCAATATTGATGATGCCTCTACCAATGGCGTCGATGTGATGCGTGAAGTCGTGCGGCGCGCACGCGAGCAGGGCATTCCAGTGCAGTTCAAGACGCCGATGCATCGCTACGCCGATGACCGTGTGGATAACACAGTGCTTTACATCCCGCGGGAGCAGGCGCAACGTGTGAGGGATATCCTTAAAGAGATCCAGGCGGTGCATCCCGAATGGTTCCGGGAGGAAACGCCGCTCTTTACGAGGCGCATCGGACGCGGTATCGGTTATGCAGACGATATGCCGCAAGGGTCTTATGGGGAAGCTATCGGCAGGAGCATGGAGCGAGCCTTCCGACGAGCCGAGATGGAGGATGCCAGCGTCGAAGCGGCGTTCCGCGAAGAGATTGCGCGCTTTGGCAGGGATCCGGAGAGACCTTACTTGCGGGAAGGGACAGACGATCCCTTCGATGTGACTCGACCGCCGCGGGAGGAAGCTGTCCTGCCTGAAGAGATCGAGGTCACGGTCGTCCCGCCGCCCGAGTCGTGGGAAAGAGCCGTCACCGAATCGCTGGTGGACCTCAATAGGCG
>CAZRZZ010000008.1:0-19024 GCA_964604755.1 uncultured Methanosarcinales archaeon
TCGTTGCAAAATTCAAGAAACGCGTCGAGCTTCGGCCGGACCCGAGCGTGTGCATGGATCCCGACGACGCGAAAAAGGAGATCGAAAAGGTCATACCGGAGGACGCGGGAGTCAATAATGTCATCTTCGACGCGCCGCGCAGCATCGTCATCATCGAGGCCGAAAAGCCCGGGCTTGCGATTGGAAAGCAGGGCGCAATCCTTCAGGATATCCGCCAGAAGACCTTCTGGGTGCCTGTCATCAAACGGACGCCGGCGATCCGAAGCGAGATCATCGAGAACATCCGCGCCGTCCTCTACCAGAACGCAGAGCAGCGCAAGAAATTCCTCAACCAGGTCGGCCACCGTGTCTATGACGGCTGGATCCGCGGCAAGAAAAGTGAATGGATCCGCCTCACCTACCTTGGAGGCGCACGGCAGGTCGGGCGCTCGTGCCTCTTCCTGCAGACGCCAGAGTCGCGCATCCTCATGGACTGCGGCATCGACCCGTCAAGCGATGACTATCCCTACCTTGACGCACCAGAATTCAAGATCGACGAGCTTGACGCGATCGTCCTTACGCACTCCCACCTCGATCATTGCGGACTTATTCCATATCTCATCAAGTTCGGTTATAAGGGACCGATTTATTGCACGCCCCCGACGAGGGACATCGCAGCGCTTCTCCAGCTTGACCTTGTCAAGATCATGCGAAACGAGGGGCTCGAGCCGCTCTACAGCACGGACGATATCAAGGCGGCGGTGCTCCAGACGATTACAATCGATTATGAGGAAGTGACGGATGTCACTCCGGATGTGCGTCTTACGTTCTACAATGCAGGCCACATCCTTGGCTCCGCGATGGCGCACCTGCATGTCGGCAATGGCCTGCACAACATGCTCTACAGCGGAGACATGAAGTACGGCAAGACGCACCTTCTTGACCAGGCGCACACGAAGTTCCCGCGCCTTGAGACGCTCATGATCGAGAGCACGTATGGTGGGCGTGAGAATGTCCTTCCGCCAGAAAAGGAGATCGATGCGTACTTCATTGGCGTCATCAAGGAAACGGTCGCCCGCAATGGAAAGGTCCTGATCCCGACGCTTGGCTCCGGCAGAAGCCAGGAAGTGCTCATCATTCTCGAAAAGCTCTTCCGCAACAAGGAGCTCCCGGATATTCCAGTCTATATCGACGGCATGGTCTGGGACATCACTGCCATCCACACGGCGTATCCGGAGTACCTTAACGCGAATATCCGGGCGCAGATCTTCCACAAAGACAACAATCCGTTCCTGCATCAGAACTTCAAGCGGGTCGGCAGCGTAAAAGAGCGCAAGCAGCTTCTGGAAGACCATGGTTCCGCAATTATCATCGCGACAAGCGGCATGCTCGTCGGCGGACCAAGCGTCGAGTATTTCAAGGCGCTTGCGGCAAGCGAGCGCAACAGCCTTGTCTTCTCGTGTTATCAGGCATCGGGATCGCTTGGCTCCCGCGTGCAGAAAGGCGAGCGCACGTTCACGTTCCGCAAGGGCAAGGGACAGGAGATCGTCGACGTCAAGATGGAAGTGCATAAGCTTGAGATCTCCGCGCACTCGGACCGGCGCCAGCTCATGAACTTCGTTGGCAACTGCGATCCGCGCCCGCGCAAGATCATCGTCAACCACGGCGAGAACAGCCGCTGTCTCGACCTTGCCTCAAGCCTGCACCGCCAGTACCGCATTGAAACGGTGGTGCCAAGGAATATGGAGGCGCTGCGGATCAAATAGGGATAGATAGATTTAAGAAGAAGCGATGCATCGTGAAAAGTGAAAAGTATGACATCAGAAACGACAGCAGTTGAACTCAAGACCGGGAAGAAATCTCTCAAAGATGATCTCGTCGCGCAGTTACGCGCAAGCCTTGAGGATCTCAAGGCAGGTCGTGTTCGCCGGGTTCGTTGAAGAGGGCCATGTATTCTTTTTTGTACCGGATGATCTCGCCGATGATGTCCTGTTGGTTTTTCTTTGTCCCAAAAGCGATGAGAATGGCCTTGCTTTTTTCTTCGTGGATGATGTAGTAGAGTCGTTTATTATCAAGTTTCTTTTCGCGCAGCCAAGAGTAGCGCAATGGTTTTCCAACCTTCAGATTTTCCTGCAATTGATCTTTGACATGTTCTATCCATCGCGTCTCTTTTTTTGTGCACGTCCTGTAAACGTCGGAAAATGCGTCGGTCTGATCGACGATGTTCATGCGTGCCGACGTGATGTCCTTGATTAAAAAGATTGTTTAAGGGATTTCGGAGAGTTTGGAAAGATTCTCATGCATCTGTTGAAAAGCCGGGGGTTCAAATCGACGCGACCACGACGCCGCCCATATACTATATCACCCATCGGGACGACCGTTTCTGCAGCCATGCCCGACCCCTGCTTTATGAGTTTCATCTCTTTTGGGTCTCACGCGTGATTATCTGAAACACTGCACCATCGTAAGTCGCCAATCCGATGACGCTCTGGACATACACAACATCTTCACGATTGTAGTGAGCGACAATCTCATATCCAACCGCATCTGGTCGGTTCATTACGCACACACTACTGTTCCACACTCTCCGGACAGAGTCCTAACGGATTCGACATCTTTAAACAGGTCTTTTGCGTGCGTGCGCAGCATGGTCAAAAAAATATTATCTTGATATCGTCATCGTGCAGGAGAAGTTGAGTTCAGGTGCTCCTGTTTTTGTCGCTCACTGTACGAGCCTTGGCATCGCAAGCCAAGGGTCCACGATTGAGGAGACGACAAAGAACATCAAGGAAGCGATCGATCTTTATTTGGAGGAGTGCCCTGAAAAGCTTGATGAGCTCTCTGCAGGTTCTCCACCTACGTTCTCTTTTGTCGAGGTATAACCATGTCAAGGTTACCGGTCGTTTCCGGCCACGACGTCGTCAAAGTGCTTCTGCATCCCGGTTTTGTCCACGTCAGGACTGCAGGAAGCCATGCAATTCTAAGAAAAGAGGATGAGCAGGGAAAGAAAGTCATTCCCGTCCCCCTCCACAAAGAGCTCGCAAAGGGTACGCTTCTTAGCATCATTCACCAGACAGGCATGTCGCGCGAGGAGTTTGTCCGACACCTTCGCTGATGCCGGAGCGCATGTCCGCCGAGTTCGCGCCAAAATCGCAATCTTTAAATACAGGTGCGGGGAATCACGGTTCAAAACAGATCATACTCAGGGGGTTTTATATCATGGAAGCAGCAAGGCCATTAGACGCGCTCAACGTGGCGCGCAACAAGCGTGTCATCGTCGAGCTCAAGAACGGGCGCCAATTCATCGGATCGCTCAAGGCATTCGACATCCACATCAATGTCGTCCTCGAAGATGCAGAAGAGCGCCAGGGCACCGATCTTCTGCGCAAGCTTGGCGTCGTGTTCCTGCGGGGAGACACAATCACGATCATCAGCCCGGCATAGAAGCCGTCAATCCAGCAGGGGAAGTGAATCTTTATGAGTACCGCAAGCAAGGGACGCAACAGCAACAAGAAGACACATGTCTACTGCCGGCGCTGTGGAGGGCACAGCTATCATCCGCAAAAAGGCCGGTGTGCAAGCTGTGGTTATGGCGCTTCTTCCCGCCAACGTTCTTACGCGTGGCAGAAGAAATAATCAAGTAGCATTCTAACTATCTCCTGTTATTTTTTGGCATCAACTTTTTATAGCTACATTTCTCTCTGCTGCGCATGCCGACCATCAGCCTGTGCATGATTGTCAAGGATGAGCAGGAATACCTTCCGAGCTGTCTTGCGGGCGTCAAGGGCCTCGTCGATGAGATAATCATCGTCGATACGGGAAGCGAGGACAATACCAAACACATCGCACAAGAGCACGGCGCGCGCATCATTGATTTCGGGTGGTGCGATGATTTTTCTGCGGCGCGCAACGAATCGGTCCGGCATGCGACGGGGGACTGGATCCTTTTTCTTGATGCCGACGAGGTCCTCTCCAATGACGATGCACAGAAGATCAGGTCGCTTCTTGCGCACACGGACGAGTTTGTCGAGAAGAAAGTGATGGGGTTCCTGCTCAATGTGCGCAATCACTGCAAGGGTGAAGAGCGCATGCCAAGCTTTGGCATATTCGAAAAAGATGACGGGCGCGCAACAAACAAAGGCCCGGGATTTTTCTCAATCCCCCTCGTGCGTCTCTTCAGGAACGGCCGCGGCTTTCGCTTTGCCGGCCGCATCCACGAGAGCGTCCACGACTCGATCATGGCGCGCGGTTATGGGATCGCCCAGACGGACATCATCATCGATCACTACGGCTTTCTCAAAGATGAAGGGGTCATCGACCGCAAGGCAAAGAAGTACCTTGCGATCCTTGGAAAGCAGATTGCGCAGGATCCCGAGGACGTGCGCGCAAACTATTATCTTGGCCGCACGTACAAGGCGATCAGGAACTATGACATGGCTCTCCATCATCTGTTGCGTGTCGTCTCCATCCATCCGGAGTATTTCTCTTTCACGATCGACCCTTACACGGACATCGGCGATGTCTACTTCGTACAGGAGCACTACAGCCTTGCGCTCTCCTACTACGAGAAGAGCAGGCAAAAGAACCCCTACCACAACGACGTGGTTGACGAGAAGATCGCGCGGTGCGAAGAGCTCATCAACATGCGCGTCGCGGAGGGGGCCTGATGGGACTCTTCTCCAGGGCGACGCTCACCATCGCGTTTGTCGTCAAGGGCATTGCACCAATCGAGCAGAGCATGATCGGCCTTGATCAGATCGCAAAGCGCGTCATCATCGCGAGCATAGGAGCGAACGCGAGCGCGAAGCGGCGCGCACAGGACTTTGGCGCTCAATACCTTGAGCTGCCATCGGGGATAGCGATTGGCGATGCGAAGAACCGCATCCTTGCCGGCGCGACGACGACATGGGTGCTTTACCTTGGGCCGTTTGACGTGCTCGACAAGACCGCGCAGAGCAGCCTGCATGAGGTCATAGAACGAAAAGGCGACGGCTTTGTGCTGCACCAGAAACGGTATACAAAAAAGGGGAAGAACACGCTGCTTGCCGGTTTTGTCCCAAACTCAGGGTCCCCCATGGAGCGCGGATCCGGATATCTTCTCTCCGGATCCTTATGCCTTGTCCGGGCTAAGAAAGATATCGCGCACGACGCGCTTGGCGATATTTCTGCGAGCATTGCATCATCCGGCGGCATCGTCGGCGAGGCGAACATCTTCATCCATGACTATCAGGAATTTGAGGATCCAGATGCTGCAAGCGCCGTGACGGTCGAAGATCTCTCTTTTGCAGTCGCAAAGCGCCCATCAGCAAAGGGCTATTTTGACCTTGCCTGTGCGCACGTGCACAAGAAGAACTATGATGCCGCGCTCGAGGCGTTTGCTAACGCGAGCAAGCTCGATCCAAACAATGTCGATGTGCTCAATAACATTAGTATCACGCTTGTCAGGCAGGGACGACGCGCAAAGGCGATTAAGGTCCTGCTTGCCGCGCTCAGGATCCAGCCAGGTTTGGCGACAAGTTTTAACAACCCGTACCCGTTTTCATCCCTTTTTGCGACAATCGGGACGGTATTCAAGGACCAGGGGGAATACAAGAAGGCAATCATCGCGTATGAGAAGGCGATCCGCATGGGGCATCCCGACAAGGACTTGCTCCAAACGCAGGTTGATGGAATGAGGCACCATTTGGAGCAAAAGATCCAGCCTTCTTATCAGTTCACCACGCAGGTGGGCAAAAACGCATAAGCTTTATAAGATGGCTTCTTCCTGTCAGTCCGCGTTTCCGTGCAGGATTGCCGGAGCGGTCAAACGGGCACGGTTCAGGGCCGTGTGGTCTAGCGCCTACGCAGGTTCGAATCCTGCATCCTGCATTTCCTTGCACTTCAGGACGGAGTGTGGTATGCATAGTGTTGGATGGGGGGCTGAGCATGCAGAGCATGCGAAGTCGCACTTGGGGTGTGTGGAGGGGCGAAGTCCCCACGTGGGAATCCCTGCATCCTGCATTTTCGTCATCTTTGATAGTTATGGCGCAGGCGTGCCGGAGCGGTCAAACGGGACGGGCTTAGGACCCGTTGGTCTAGCGCCTACGCAGGTTCAAATCCTGCCGCCTGCACTTTTTCTTTGCTGTTTTTTCTTTCGCGGCTAAGCACGATAGTGCGTATGCCGCGTGGGGTGTGTGGAGGGGCGAAGCCCCCACGTGGGGATCCTGCCGCCTGCACTTTTTCTTTGCTGTTTTTTCTTTCGCGGCTAAGCACGATAGTGCGTATGCCGCGTGGGGTGTGTGGAGGGTGCCTCTGTGGAAATAGATATTCCAGACATTACGTTTCTACGGACTCTTTAAAAAATTACAGCACCTTATTGATAAAGAAATGCTCGTTATTTTGAAGTTACTCAAGAATAATGACATTCTGTTTTCGTCGAATTTTGCATTATCAGCTTAGTTTTGGCAATATCAATCAATTTTCGCGTCGAGGAAATCAAAAATTTTATAAGCAAAAACACATCTAGCATGGATAGCTGGAGAGAACTCTCTCTTGCGCAGGTACCTGTGCGAATGATAATCATTTGCACCAGATAAAAGCGGATAGCCAAAACAGATAGCCAAATTGTGCCACATTGTTATGATGTGGAGGTGTTGGAGATGAGAGTGAGAAAAGCTGTGCAGAAGATTGTTGCGCTGGGCGTTGGTGTGTCCATGGTTGGCGCGACGATTCTTGGTGCGATGGCGGCGGATTTGTCGGAGTATCCGGATCCGTTGTTTGTCAAGAATGGGCAGTTTGATGGTGTGATTGTTGTTGGTGATCGTGCTGCTGCGGAGGATGTGGTTGGTGCGATTAATATTGCGACGAGTTTGCAGTATGCGGTTGGTCAGCCTGTTGCTGTTCCGACGCAGCCTGGTGGGCGTGGTGGGACGCTTGCGGTTTCTGGTGATGCGGTGCCTATTAGTGAGCCTAACAACTTGCTTGAGATTCGTGAGCGTATTGGTACGGTGAAGGAAACGCTTACCGAGTTTGATCTTGCGGGTTTGCAGGGTGGTACGATCGTGACTGATGAAGGCTCGACGGATTATAACCAGTACTTGCGTTTTGATGATTCGACGAATACGACGTCAGCGGAGTATATCCCTGGTGGTACGGTGACGTTTGAGGAGGATGAGGATGATATTGTTGGTGACTATCTGAAGTTTGTGGATGGTCAGGACATGTTTGAGTATGAGTTAGAGTTTGAGGAGGGTGTTGAGTCTGATCTTCAGTTCCGCTCAGGAACGACGGGTCCTAAGGAGTTAGATGACCTTGAAGATGAGGAGCTTAACATGCTGGGTAAGGTGTTTAGTATTGTTGATACGCGGGCGTTCCATAATGGTGGGGCCAGCGTCAAATTGGACTTGCTTGGCGGCGATGTTCTCGACACTCTGGAGGAGGGTGAGACTCGCACGTATACGATTGACGGCAAGGAGTACGAGGTTAGCCTTGTGATCGTGTCGGATAATCGTGAGAGTGTCAAGTTTAACGTGAATGGTGAGATCACGGACGAGCTCGTTGATGGTGACACGGATGTCTTGCGTGATGGTACTGAGATTGGTATCCGTGAGATCCTGCCTAACGAGGCGGATGAGGAGACGGGTGGTGATTTGGTCGAGTTCTTCCTCGGCGCTAATAAAGTGTCTTTGGAGGATACGAACTTCACCGACGACGTATTCAATAATGGTGGCGTTGAAGTGCACCAGGAATCCATTGAGGATGCTCGCGTGAAGATCAAGGCGAGCAACCAGTCAGACACGATGGAGATTCAGACGATCCAGTACCGCGTGAAGGCGGACAGTCCGAAGGGTGATATCTTCGTCCCGCCAGGACATGGCGTGCGAGAATACCTTGATGAGCCGGAGAGCATGTTGTCGGACGCGTGGGATATCCGCTACGAAGGCCTTGCAGATACGGGTGTGAGCATCATCCGCCTTGACGCGGCTGGCGACGACTCGTACGACCTGCACTTCACGAACAGGCAAGGACTCGAGTACGTGGTGCCGTTCGTGGACAACAGCCGTGATGAAGTGCAATTCTTCAAGTACGGCGACGACGACAACGACCTCCTATTCAAAGAAGGTCTCATCAACAACAGCCTCGTGGGACTGAATGTCGCGAATGGCTCCGGATCCACCACTCTTGGTGATGGGGAGATCTTTTGGATAAACAATACAGGCATCAACGACTCGTATGGTAACGTGTTTGTTATCGATGAGGATGATTTCTTCGTCCTCACGGATAGCGGCGGGCAAGGCTATGTGGACAGCGGTGATGAGACGTCGTTCACGCACATCTTAAGCTACGAGACGATCGACACGACCAACACGAAGATCACCTTCAATGATGAAGGAACAGGTCAGCGCGAGGTCAAGTACGACTCGATCACGACGATTACTGGTGTGACCGGTCGGTCGCAGACGCTCATCGTCGGCGGAAACACATACGATGTCTACGTCTCAACAGGACAAAACGGTTCGGGAAGCAGCGGAGACGGCAGGTATCCGCTTGCGATCGACCAGAACAGCGACGGTGTCGTCGACGGCCAGGAAGTCCACGTCGTCGTCAACGGAGGAGGCATCCTCGACTTGGGAGCTATGAGCCTTGATAGAAACTTGTCGGACTCAGGGTTCGCCGATGCGGCGGTTTTTGTCGACGACTCACCACTGGCTGGTCATACGGCGTCGAACCTCTCCAACGGTCGGAATGGTTTCCAGGTGAACCTGACGACGCTTGCGTCAGAGTTTGATGGCAATGGTATCCAGGCCACCGGCATTGCCGAGTCCATCCACGTCAACATCACGACGCCCTCGTCGACTCGTGTTGATTTGGTTGTGCCGTCTCCGCAGAACCTGACAAGTGCTGGTCAAGGTGCGGGTGTTGCAGTGAACGATACGCAGTTGGTTATCCGTATGGAGTCGTTGGATGAGGAGGACCTCCGGCAAGGTTTGTCTGCGTATGGCGTGTTTTTGGAGCAGACGGATGAGACGGACACGAATGATGCGGATGATTTGACGATTGAGTATCCGCTTGCGCAGCGTGGTGCGGATGTGTTTGTGACGATTGGTTCGACACAAACAACACGCGTATCTGCTGCGGCTGGTGGGAGTGCGGTCGTCTTGAACCCGATTAGTGTGGGTTCCGCGAAGCTTGCGTCCGAGGTTGCTGGTCAGGAGATGCGCATGAACATGATCGTCGTTGGCGGTCCATGCATTAACTCCGCTGCAGCTACCCTGATGGGCTCATCTGAACCATTGTGTGGTGCCGCGTCCGGCCTGCGTGAAGGACAGGGTGTCATCAAGCTCTTCGAGAATGGGGAGAATGTGGCCATGCTTGTTGCGGGTTGGAGCAAGGAGGATACGCGTCGTGCGACGCGTGTGGTGTCCGAGTATGAGGACTGGGCTGACAAGCTTGTCGGCATGGAAGTCGTCGTCACGGGCACAAGCCTCTCTGACATTGATGTCAGCGCACCCGCCCCAGCGGCTGACGAGTAAAACCGTTAAATCTTTTCTTTTTCTTTTCTTCCACTTCTTCCTCACTTCAAAGTGATGCTAAACATTTATAAGTAAGAAGAACTCTTCGTCATAGTAGCAGAGAGTGGATTCTCTCTTGCGCAGGTACCTGTGCGAATGATAATCATTTGCACCAGATAAAAGCGGATAGCCAAAACAGATAGCCAAATTGTGCCACATTGTTATGATGTGGAGGTGTTGGAGATGAGAGTGAGAAAAGCTGTGCAGAAGATTGTTGCGCTGGGCGTTGGTGTGTCCATGGTTGGCGCGACGATTCTTGGTGCGATGGCGGCGGATTTGTCGGAGTATCCGGATCCGTTGTTTGTCAAGAATGGGCAGTTTGATGGTGTGATTGTTGTTGGTGATCGTGCTGCTGCGGAGGATGTGGTTGGTGCGATTAATATTGCGACGAGTTTGCAGTATGCGGTTGGTCAGCCTGTTGCTGTTCCGACGCAGCCTGGTGGGCGTGGTGGGACGCTTGCGGTTTCTGGTGATGCGGTGCCTATTAGTGAGCCTAACAACTTGCTTGAGATTCGTGAGCGTATTGGTACGGTGAAGGAAACGCTTACCGAGTTTGATCTTGCGGGTTTGCAGGGTGGTACGATCGTGACTGATGAAGGCTCGACGGATTATAACCAGTACTTGCGTTTTGATGATTCGACGAATACGACGTCAGCGGAGTATATCCCTGGTGGTACGGTGACGTTTGAGGAGGATGAGGATGATATTGTTGGTGACTATCTGAAGTTTGTGGATGGTCAGGACATGTTTGAGTATGAGTTAGAGTTTGAGGAGGGTGTTGAGTCTGATCTTCAGTTCCGCTCAGGAACGACGGGTCCTAAGGAGTTAGATGACCTTGAAGATGAGGAGCTTAACATGCTGGGTAAGGTGTTTAGTATTGTTGATACGCGGGCGTTCCATAATGGTGGGGCCAGCGTCAAATTGGACTTGCTTGGCGGCGATGTTCTCGACACTCTGGAGGAGGGTGAGACTCGCACGTATACGATTGACGGCAAGGAGTACGAGGTTAGCCTTGTGATCGTGTCGGATAATCGTGAGAGTGTCAAGTTTAACGTGAATGGTGAGATCACGGACGAGCTCGTTGATGGTGACACGGATGTCTTGCGTGATGGTACTGAGATTGGTATCCGTGAGATCCTGCCTAACGAGGCGGATGAGGAGACGGGTGGTGATTTGGTCGAGTTCTTCCTCGGCGCTAATAAAGTGTCTTTGGAGGATACGAACTTCACCGACGACGTATTCAATAATGGTGGCGTTGAAGTGCACCAGGAATCCATTGAGGATGCTCGCGTGAAGATCAAGGCGAGCAACCAGTCAGACACGATGGAGATTCAGACGATCCAGTACCGCGTGAAGGCGGACAGTCCGAAGGGTGATATCTTCGTCCCGCCAGGACATGGCGTGCGAGAATACCTTGATGAGCCGGAGAGCATGTTGTCGGACGCGTGGGATATCCGCTACGAAGGCCTTGCAGATACGGGTGTGAGCATCATCCGCCTTGACGCGGCTGGCGACGACTCGTACGACCTGCACTTCACGAACAGGCAAGGACTCGAGTACGTGGTGCCGTTCGTGGACAACAGCCGTGATGAAGTGCAATTCTTCAAGTACGGCGACGACGACAACGACCTCCTATTCAAAGAAGGTCTCATCAACAACAGCCTCGTGGGACTGAATGTCGCGAATGGCTCCGGATCCACCACTCTTGGTGATGGGGAGATCTTTTGGATAAACAATACAGGCATCAACGACTCGTATGGTAACGTGTTTGTTATCGATGAGGATGATTTCTTCGTCCTCACGGATAGCGGCGGGCAAGGCTATGTGGACAGCGGTGATGAGACGTCGTTCACGCACATCTTAAGCTACGAGACGATCGACACGACCAACACGAAGATCACCTTCAATGATGAAGGAACAGGTCAGCGCGAGGTCAAGTACGACTCGATCACGACGATTACTGGTGTGACCGGTCGGTCGCAGACGCTCATCGTCGGCGGAAACACATACGATGTCTACGTCTCAACAGGACAAAACGGTTCGGGAAGCAGCGGAGACGGCAGGTATCCGCTTGCGATCGACCAGAACAGCGACGGTGTCGTCGACGGCCAGGAAGTCCACGTCGTCGTCAACGGAGGAGGCATCCTCGACTTGGGAGCTATGAGCCTTGATAGAAACTTGTCGGACTCAGGGTTCGCCGATGCGGCGGTTTTTGTCGACGACTCACCACTGGCTGGTCATACGGCGTCGAACCTCTCCAACGGTCGGAATGGTTTCCAGGTGAACCTGACGACGCTTGCGTCAGAGTTTGATGGCAATGGTATCCAGGCCACCGGCATTGCCGAGTCCATCCACGTCAACATCACGACGCCCTCGTCGACTCGTGTTGATTTGGTTGTGCCGTCTCCGCAGAACCTGACAAGTGCTGGTCAAGGTGCGGGTGTTGCAGTGAACGATACGCAGTTGGTTATCCGTATGGAGTCGTTGGATGAGGAGGACCTCCGGCAAGGTTTGTCTGCGTATGGCGTGTTTTTGGAGCAGACGGATGAGACGGACACGAATGATGCGGATGATTTGACGATTGAGTATCCGCTTGCGCAGCGTGGTGCGGATGTGTTTGTGACGATTGGTTCGACACAAACAACACGCGTATCTGCTGCGGCTGGTGGGAGTGCGGTCGTCTTGAACCCGATTAGTGTGGGTTCCGCGAAGCTTGCGTCCGAGGTTGCTGGTCAGGAGATGCGCATGAACATGATCGTCGTTGGCGGTCCATGCATTAACTCCGCTGCAGCTACCCTGATGGGCTCATCTGAACCATTGTGTGGTGCCGCGTCCGGCCTGCGTGAAGGACAGGGTGTCATCAAGCTCTTCGAGAATGGGGAGAATGTGGCCATGCTTGTTGCGGGTTGGAGCAAGGAGGATACGCGTCGTGCGACGCGTGTGGTGTCCGAGTATGAGGACTGGGCTGACAAGCTTGTCGGCATGGAAGTCGTCGTCACGGGCACAAGCCTCTCTGACATTGATGTCAGCGCACCCGCCCCAGCAAGCACCCGCAGCTGAGGACGCAGAGTAAAACCAACCATCAATCTTTTCTTTTTTCAGTCTTCTTCTCTCTTTTAGAATTCTACCACGCGAAGATTTTATTGCGTGCATCGCCTCGCGGATATTTCATGTGCAGGCACTTGATTGACGTATCACAATAAGGAGTGAAGCCCGCCATGATTGCGTCTTTATAGAACGCCGCGTCCTCACCGCCCGTCGTCGATTCGCCGATATTCCGAAATGATATCTTCTTCATGACGCGCTGGCTGAGGAGCACGCAGCCAAGCCCTGCGCAGCCGACAGGTATCAGGTGCTCTTCCTGGATCTCGTGCCGGAGCATATGCCGCACGCGCCGGTCATCGACGCGCTCATAGGCAACAGGAAGGATCTGCTGCTTTCCATCGATGATAAAATTGGCAAGATAAAGGCCGGACACGATATCCTTCCCATGTGCGACAAGACGGGCAAGGTAGTCCGGACGCATGATCACGTCGCTGTCAAGAAAGAACAGATAGTCCGCATCACTTTCGAGGAATGCCCTACGCGCAAGGTTGCGGCCACGGATGATCCTTTCAATTCGAGTGCCTTCCGGGTTGTCCCTGATCACGCGAAGGCCTATACCTTCGAGACGGGCTTTGTATTCGTCCCCGTTTGAGTTGTCGATAACCAGGACGTCCCTGTTTGCATACGTGCACAGCTCCAGGGTTTTAGCAAGTTCTGGCAGGCAATAAGAATCACCATCGTGCGTGACGATACCGATGAGGACCTTGGATCGCATATCATCAGGAAGAAACGACAACTTTATAAAATTCTTCCCCATCAACGGCGTTGAGGTGATAGTATGGCAAAAAAATTCACAGGCACGATAAAGCAGGTGCAGCGCATGCGCCACGCACCGGGGAACCGCAAGGTCGCCGCGGGGACACAGGGGATTATCCACGCGCACGACATGGTGTCCGGCCCGTTTCGCTTCGAGACGGACCAGATCTTCCACTACGGCGACCATGTTGAGTTCGAGGTCACCGCGCAAGGCGAGGTCACCAATATCAGGAAAAGGGATAGGTCGCAACGAGTCATGTAGGTCGGTCAATTTGCCATTTTTGGGCTGTATCTGCCCTTTTTACCCCATTTCAGCTGATTTCTTTTTCTGCAATTTTTGGTCTTGGAAACGCAAGATTTAAATATTATCTCGTGCGCAAATTCACTATCGTTAATATCACGACAAGTGGGTAGAATGACCAAGGCAGCATCGGATCATCGGGACATGCAGGACTTCTCTATAGACCGGTCCCGCTACGACGAGGCGAACCCGGACCGCTCGGTATTCACCGCAGAGCCCGGCGTCACGCGTAAGCTCGTCCTGGAGATCAGCAGGCAAAAGAGTGAGCCGGAATGGATGCGGGAAAAACGCCTTGCTGCATTTGACCTGTACCTTGCGACGCCGCTGCCTCACTGGGGCCCAAGCCTTGGAAAGCTCGACCTTAACAAGATCGTCTATTACGTCCGCCCTGATGCGAAGGAAAGCACATCCTGGGATGATGTCCCGGCAGAAATCAAGAAGACGTTCGACCGCATCGGCATCCCCGAAGCGGAGCGAAAAAGCCTTTCCGGCGTCGGTGTACAGTATGATAGCGACGTCGTCTACCACTCGCTCAAGAAGGAATGGGAAGACAAGGGCGTCATCTTCGAGAACATGGACGTCGCGGTCCAGAAATACCCGGAACTTGTCAGGAAATACTTCATGACCCAGTGCGTGCCGATCAACGACCACAAATTCGTCATGCTCCACGCCGCGGTATGGAGCGGCGGCACGTTCATCTATGTCCCGCCCGGCGTCAAGGTTGATATCCCTTTGCAGGCATACTTTCGCATGAATGCGATGCGCGGCGGCCAGTTCGAGCACACGCTCATCATCGCCGACAAGGGATCCGAGGTCCACTACATTGAAGGGTGCAGCGCTCCGCAGTATGCCGAAAGCGCATTGCATGCGGGATGCGTCGAACTCTTCGTCCACGATGGAGCCCGGATCCGGTACAGCTCCGTCGAAAACTGGAGCAGGAATACGTTCAACCTCAACACGAAGCGCGCGATCGTCGATGCAGACGGCGTCGTCGAATGGGTGAACGGGAATTTGGGCTGCCTGACCGGTGACTCAAAGATTTTCACAAATCCAAAGGGTCCCGCTCGTATCAAAGATATTGAAGCGGGAGACAAAGTGTATGTGTGGGATTCAACAACAAATTCTTTGCAGAAGTCTAAAGTGAAGGCGAAAATATTCAGTGGCTATAAGGAGGTCTATAAACTAGAAGCTGGAGGTAGAGAAATTGAAGCGAGCGCAAATCACCCATTCCTTACCCTTGTGAGAAAAAAGGGCGCTCCCTTCCATAAAAAAGGATTTTTCCAATTTGAATGGAAACCATTGGCCGAACTAAAGGATGGCGATGTTGTGGGAATCGCCAAAAAATTACCTTTGGGGGAGGGTAGGCCTTATCGTTTGCCACGGTTATCTGCAGGGAAGGATGTGGTCAGCTGTAATCAATATGAAAGTTTCAAGATACACACGGGGCATCTTTATAACAAGGATATTGTAATTCCCGACGAGACAAATGAGGATTTTATGTGGCTTATGGGCCTTTTGCTTGGTGATGGGCACGTCGATTTGAAACAGAACAAAATAAACATCGCGACTCATGAATCAGAAGATTACCGGGGTCATTTGTGCGATGTTCTCTCCAAGCTGTTCGGGTATACTGTCACTGAAAAGAAGCAGAGGTATATCATCATAAACTCCAAAACTCTTTGTGAATTATATTCTCAAATTGGTTTTGGAGGAAATGCGGATTCAAAGAAGATCCCAGAGTGGGTTTTCACGCTTCCAGAAAAGCAGATCCTGGCTTTTTTAGCGGGCTATTTTGATGCCGATGGACACTCCGCAGTAAACTCTATCGCATTCACGAGTATTAATAAAAATATCCTCTCTGACGTAAAACTTTTGGGTATCGCTCTTGGTTTTGGAGTTTCAAGGATTTTTCAGCATGGCAAGGCAGGAAATGTTGTAATTGCAGGAAAGAATGCAGTTGCCAGGGATTCTTGGCGCATTTTGTTTAATGGAAAACGAATATACGATTTACCCGTTCGATGTTTGAGAAAGAAAGAGAGGATCAGGAGAATCAGGACAAGGCGAAATTATGTGTCCTCCAGGGGATTAAATTTCAAAAGCAAGGCAAATGATGAAATTGGGTTTGCTCGCATTGAGAGCATAACACCAATGGGCATCAAGCCCACTTTTGATATCGAGGTAGAAAAATATCACAATTTTGTATCAAACGGGTTGATTGTACACAATAGCGGATGCACCATGCTCTACCCATGCAGCGTGCTGCGCGGAGAGGGCGCGCGGTCGGATAGCCTTGGCATCGCGTTTGCGGCAAGCGGCCAGAACCAGGACACGGGATCAAAGGTCATCCATGCCGCAAAAAACACGTCAAGCACGATCCGTGCAAAGAGCATCAGCAAGTCCGGCGGCATCACTTCTTACCGCGGCCTTGTGCGCGTCGCGCCAAAGGCGACGGGAACGACAAGTTCAGTGAGTTGCGATGCGCTTCTCATCGGCAGCAACGCCATATCCAACACGTACCCGTTCATGAAGATCGACACGAACAAGGCAGACATCGCCCACGAGGCAAGCGTCGGCCGGATCGGCGAGGAGGAGATCTTTTACCTCCAAAGCCGCGGCCTCTCCGGGGAGGAGGCGGTCAAGATGATCGTGAGCGGCTTTATCGAGCCGATCGTCAAGGCGCTCCCGCTCGAGTACGCTGTCGAGCTCAACAAGCTCATCGAGCTTGAGATGGAAGGGTCGGTCGGATAAGCAATTCTTAAGTGAAAAGGTGGTGGCAGAGCAAAAATGTAGGAATGAACATGCAGACCATGATTGATGAAAAGACTGTCAAGGAACTCGCAAGGCAACGCAGCGAGCCAGAATGGCTCGCCCAGAAAAGATTGCAGGCTCTTGCCCAGTTTGAGTCCCTTCCCGAAACGCGCGTCGTCTACGGGCCTGGCCTCCTTGTTGATGTGAGCGAGCTTGATGTCGGCGCAATCGATCCATTGCAGGCAACAGAAGAGGTGCATGTCATCGCGCCAGACAATGTTGATATCATGACATTTCAGGAGGCGCTTGAGAGCACAGCGCATGCCAATCTTCTTTCGCACCATCTCCTGAGCACGGTATCCATCGACAGGAACAGGTTCACCGCCCTGCACGCAGCCGCATTCAACAATGGGATCATCATTCGTATCCCGGAAAAGACGGCCGTTTCTGATCTGATCCGCATCCGCCTGACCGCATCAGCAAAGGCAAGGCTTGATTGGATCATTGTCATCGCAGGAAAGCAGAGCAGCGCACATATCATCGAAGACGTAACTTCGGAGGAGGAAGCGGCATTCCACAGCAAGATCGTCGAGGTCATCGCAGATGACGGCGCGTGCATCGAGTATACCATGATTCATGAATCCAGGGACAGCCTGTGGGACTTTGGCAAGAAAGGGGCACGTGTCGCCTCCAATGCGAGGGTCGTGTGGTCGGACTGTGTCCTTGGCGGCCGCTTTAGCCAGATCCTGACCGAAACGACCCTTGACGGGCAAGGCGCTTCATCGGCGACACAGGGCGTCTTCTTTGGCAATGACGGGCAGCACTTTGACATCCGCTGTGCAAGCCGGCACAGGGCGGCAAACACGAGCGCCAGCATGGCGACCCGCACGGTGCTTGACGGATCAGCAAAAGCGGTCTATCGCGGCCTTATCCGCATCGAGAAAGAGGCCAATCAGGCAGACTCGCACCAGCACAGCGACACGCTGCTGCTTGGTGATGCATCACGCGCGGATGCCGTGCCCGAACTTGAGATCGAAAACGATGACGTGAAATGCAGCCATGGCGCAACAATCGGCCAGATCGATTTGGACAAGCTCTTTTACATGATGAGCCGCGGGATTGATGAACGCACCGCAAAAAAGCAGGTTATCAAGGGATTCTTCAAGCCGATCCTGGACACGATCAAGGATGAGCAATTGCGCGTGAACCTGGACATGTCTATCAATCGGCGCCTTGAGGTGAACGCATGATGGCAGCAAACGCCCTGCGAAGCACCAGGGTTGGCGGCAGCGCCAGCGCTCCTGATGTGCTTGATGTCGCCAAGATTCGCAAGGACTTCCCGATTCTCTCCGCAAACATTCACCAAAAACCCCTGATTTACATCGACAATGCGGCGACGACGCAGAAGCCGCGATGCGTCATCGACGCGATCAAGGACTATTACGAAACGTATAACTCGAATGTGCATCGCAGCGTGCACACGCTCTCGGAGAAGGCGACAGCCGCGTACGAAGAGGCCCACCGGACGGTCGCGCGCTTCATCAACGCAGAACAAGACGAGATTGTCTTCACGAAGGGCACGACCGAATCCCTCAACCTGCTCGCGTATTCCCTCTCCCATAGCCTTCAAGCCGGCGATGAGGCCGTCCTCACGGTCATGGAGCATCACAGCAATCTTGTGCCATGGCAGCAGATGGCAAAACAGAAAGGATTCGCGCTCAAATTCATCAATATCACAAAGGATGGGCGCCTTGATCTGCAGGATGCGAAGACAAAAATCACGGGTAGTACAAAGGTCGTCTCTATCATCCATGCAAGCAATGTGCTTGGCACAATCAACCCCGTCAAGGAGATATGCAGGATGGCCCACGCCGTCGGTGCGCTCTGCATCGTCGACGCCGCACAGAGCGCGCCCCATCTCCAAATCGACGTGAAGGACATGGGTTGCGACTTTCTCGCGTTCTCCGGCCATAAGATGCTTGCGCCGATGGGAATCGGCGTCTTATACGGAAAAAAGGAGCATCTTGAGCGCATGCGCCCGTTCCTCTATGGCGGAGACATGATACTTGAAGTCACCCTCGACGAGTCCAGCTGGAATGATGTGCCGATGAAATTCGAAGCGGGAACGCCAAACGTTGCCGGTGCGGTAGGCTTTGCCGCAGCCATCGAATACCTTGAGGAGATCGGCATGCAGCGCGTCGCTGCACACGAGGAAGAGCTTTGTGCATACGCTCTGCAGAAGATCAGCGCAATCAAGGGTGTGCGCATCATTGGGCCAACCGATGCAAAAGACCGTCTTTTACTCCTGGCAGTCCGACCTGCTCAACGCGACCAACCGGGGTTTCATTCAAAATGCCCTGGAGAAGGCCGCGGCGGTGCTATCGGGCGACGATTCCATCGCTCGCTTTTTCTCTCAAAACCTCAGACGTCTTAGTCAAAACCAAATCCCCAATTCCGTGACCATAGCGATCGTTACAACCCTTGAAGTGATCCAAATCACACATAAGCATCGTCAAGGGTCCGTTCGTTAACAGACTTCGACGATGTTCCTCGCTCAACCGCTCTAAAAAATATCGCTGCACAT
>CAZRZZ010000009.1:0-2114 GCA_964604755.1 uncultured Methanosarcinales archaeon
TTAGGCATATTTGATCATAGCGGGGTTCTCAGCGATGATCGGCTGCCCGTGTACGAAGCAGACATGCTCCTGCTTGAACAGTATGGGCAGCGAAGAATCTTGTTTGAGGAGTGGCTTTTGGAAACGAAAGCGTCTGCCTACGATTTTGTTGCCGACCATGGTGTCGGTGCATCCAGGGAAGAGATCAATAGGGAATACGAACGGATATATGCGGAGATTACGGGCAGAAAAAACAATCCCCTGCGGCCAACGATGTATGCCGATGTTCCTGACGTCTTACGCACGCTCAAGGAGGAGAGGAAACTAAAGCTTGCAATCGTCAGCAGCCATCCAACATCGCATCTGGTCCGGGAATTGCAGGAGTACAGCATCCTTGGATTTTTTGATGAGGTTTCTGGCGACCCATCGCCGAAGAAAGAGCGCCTGGAGTCGATCTGCCGGAAGTTTCAAGTCCTACCGCAAGATGCTTTTTTTGTCGAGGACACCGTTTATGGTTTACGGTCAGGCTACGAAGCACAGGTGAACTGCTTTGGGGTGACAACGGGGTATCATTCGAGAAAACAGCTTGAAGCTGAAGGGACTGCAATCGCGGTCGTTGACTCTTTGAGTGAGCTTTTCGAATATGTATAGGAGCAGAAATCAGAAAATATTTAAAAAACAAAAAAATGAGTGATACGGATGAAAACGCCAAAAGATTTAGAAAATATGGAAGGCTTAGCCCTTGCGGAAAAAGAACAAGAAGAAAAGAGGAGATTTGATGATCTTGAGATGAGGCTTAGCAAAGCAGTTGACGCTGCTGTTCGAGGCAAGAGTCTCATGCCGAACGGAGGGACCATCGTTATTGATCCTTTTAACCGTGAGCATGAACAGTTCGCAATTGAGTATTTTCGCAACCATGGATGGAAAGCGAGATACACTCCAAGAGAGGAAAGTTGGTATAGCATGACGACACGATCTGACGGATATTATACGGTTCATTCCTTTTACCTTACGCCCCTCAAAGTGAACAAGAAGCAGGCAACGAAATAGAACAATGCACTTATTTACTCAGATGACCTTCTGAGGTACAATTCAGAAACCGGCCGGCCGTCAAACCCTGCAGCAGCAAGTTTATCGTCGATGGTGGAGAACTGATTTGGAACTTCATTGTTGTTCAGATCAGTGGGTTGTAGTTGGTATTGTTGTTCCTGCATAGACCGTTTATCTTCTGCACAACCATAATCACATGCGCGAACGCCAAGCACATAAATAGCAACTGCCGCACCACCAATCACGAGGGCAAGGTGATCTGCGCTATAATTATTCATAATCCCAAAGAAAACTCGCCCTCTTATAAATATTTTCAATTTATTCTGATGGTCTTCCCAAATAGAGCTCAGAAATCGGCCGGCCATCAAGCTCCACAACGGCGATTTTATCATTGATGGTGTAGAATCGATCGGGAATCCCATTGTTGTTCAAATCGGCGGTCTGCAGTCGATATTGTTTCTCGTTCTCTGCCCGTTGATATTCCGCGCAGCCGCGGGCAACAAAACTTGCACCAAGACCGAATCCAAGGAATACCGCACCAAGACAGAGCCCAGCCCCAATGTCTGAATTATACCACTTATCTGCCATAGTCCTGAAAGAGATGCCCTAATTTATAAATATTTTCAATAACCATCAGTTAAACATTCGCCCTGTTTTCAACATGGCTTCTCTTGTGCCGGACGTATTCGAGCATTGCAGGAATGAACGAAATAAGAATGATCAGGAGAATGACAAGTGTTAAATTATTTTTAACAAGAGGAACATTCCCAAAATAAAAACCTGAAAAAACAAATATCGCGACCCATGCCATCCCGCCGATGATATTATAACTTAAAAAAGTGACGTACTTCATTTTCGCAATCCCTGCTATAAAAGGAGCAAATGTGCGGATAATCGGGATAAACCGCGCGAGCACAATAGTTTTGTTGCCGTGATGATGAAAAAACAATCTCGTCTTTTCAAGATGCTCCTGCTTGAGGTATCTTCTGAATACTTTTTCCCCAAAATGATACCCCACCCCGTAATTAACCGTATCTCCAAGGATGGAGGCTATCGAAAGAAGCAAAAACAGGACATACGGATGT
>CAZRZZ010000009.1:2124-2862 GCA_964604755.1 uncultured Methanosarcinales archaeon
CGGATGTAACGCACCGGTGGCTGCAAGAGTGCCTGAAATAAACAAGAGGGAATCGCCGGGAAGAAACGGCGTCAAAACAAAACCAGTCTCTAGGAAAATGATAAGAAAAAGCAGGATGTACACTAAATTTCCATATTCCTGAATAAGCGTGGCAAGATAAACATCCGTGTGAAGGATAAGTCCAAAAGGTATGCCTATCATGGGAAGAAGTTACAACCTGCCTTTAATAAAGGTATGCAACGGCAGGGCTCTGTCCTAAAAGTGAAATGAGGGGCACTGCTGCGCTCTGTCTGCATGGGAGAATAATCTGTTTCCTGAGGATCCGATCTTTGGACGTGAGGCCTGCACACGTCGCTTGGCAGCAGTGCCCCAAGATTTAAGACAGAGCCCAACGGCAGCCCATAGAAAAAAGAAAAACAGGAGAGAAAATTACTGATAGTTCTGCCGGAGATGGTCGATGAGTCGGGCGTAGTCAAGCGCGCGGAACTCAAAGCGTCTCTCCCGACCGTCAGCGCCGAGGATCATGCTCGATTGTGGCGTGCCTGACTCGTGCAGGATTCGGACGACCTCATCTCGCGTGAATTCCCGCCCAATATGGTTGCCATGCTGCTCGATGACCGCAACAGCAGCCGTCGTGAACGGGCCGCTGAAACTCGTCCCGCTCCAAAAGTCGTCCTCCGTCGCCGACCGCGTCACGTAGACGAGGTGCCCCGGCGCGAAGACGTGCGCGTCAAGGTC
>CAZRZZ010000009.1:2872-18438 GCA_964604755.1 uncultured Methanosarcinales archaeon
GCGACGGCGTGAACGGGACATCGTAGCTGTCATTGCCAGCCGATGTGCTGATTGGGATCCCAGCCCGATCGACGCGCTGCAGCGTCTCGTCAAGCACACGGTTCGCGTCCTCCCATGCCATGCCCTCAATCTCTTGAGGCTCGCTTAAGCCCCAGCTGTTATTGAGCACGTCCGGCCGGTCGGCGATGACCTGATTGAACGCCTCAAGCACGTCCGTAAGCGCATTGTACCCGTCGCGGTCATGAATTTTGTAGACGATGTAGCGTGCGTCAGGAACCACCCTGTTCATGATACTGATGCATGCCGTGCCGTGGTCCCCGTCGTCATACGTCCGCGATTGGTTGTAGACGAAGTCGTGAAAGCCGATGACTTGGGAGCTGAACTCCGGGATGTCCGGATGGACTCCCGTGTCAAGGACGCCGATGCGAATGCCTTCTCCACGCAGGCCGGCCTTGACTGCGGCACCTGCGTTTGTGACGTCATGCGCCCACGTCATCGAGAGCGCAGGGATTGGGTCATTGTCATCTTCGCGCACGGCCATGTACTGCGGATGGACGCGCGGCCCTGGCGTCGATCCTCCATGACGGACGAAGAACTCAAGCTGCCCGTTGTGTATGAGGCGCTCAAGATCCCCGCTGCACGCGCGCACGCGCGCTGCCTCAAGATGATCAAAGTCCTGCACAATTTCAATTTGCGGCTGTGCAGAGAGGACCTGCCGTGAGTCATGCCCATCAGCTGCGAATGCGATGTACGCTTCAGGCGCCGTGCACGCGGCCGCGACGACATCAGCATGCTGTCCTCCGCCTTGCACGACAGTGGTGTCGACATGTCCTTCGGTGACGCGCTGGTTCTGTGATGATGTCGCACAGCCCGAGAATGAAAGCGCGGCTGTGCCAAAAATAGCTATAACTAATTGTTTTACTTTGTGGGTTAGCATTCAACCACCTCATTGTTGTTGGTTTTTCCCCACGAAAAACCAGCTAACCCACGAAAACACGGAACAGGACTACAATAAGGCTTGGAGACGCGCGACTATTTAAGCATTAGCTTTTTATTGATGTCATCCCTTCTTTTGCCGCATGGGACTGGAAGGCAGGGTCGCGGTCGTGACGGGCGCGTCGTCGGGCATCGGAAGAGAAATCGCCGTCGAACTGTCGCGCCGCGGCGCGACAGTCGTCGTAAATTATATTGATAACTTCACCGATGCGCAAGAGACCCTGCGCCGCGTTAAGAAAGGATTTGGCTACCCCGCGGACATCTCCGATGCGATGCAGGTGCAGGAGATGGTCCAAGCAGTAATTACTATATATGGCCGCATCGACATCCTTGTGAATAATGCAGCGATCCTTTTGCCAAATGACGATCCATGGATCCGGCATGATCTTTACGACGCGATGTATAAAGTCAATGTACAGGGGGCGATCAACTGCATCGATACTGTCGTCCCGCACATGCAGGAAAGACAGCACGGCCGTATCGTCAACATCGCAAGCGTGCGTGGCGTTCGCGAGAGCGATTCAAATCGGGAGTACGCCAGGACAAAACAGGTGCTGCTCTCGAAAACGCGGGAGCTTGCGGTGGCGCTTGCGCCCCACATCACGGTCAATGCGGTGAGCCCGGGCATCATCCACGCACCGATGGTCAAGGACATGAAGGCAAGCGATGAGCGCCTGCGATCCGAGTCGCTTGCCTGTCGCATCGACAGGCCCGAAGAGATCGCACATGCCGTCGTGTTCCTTGCCGACGACAATGCCGGCTACATCACCGGCCAGAACATCATCGTGGACGGCGGGTATCTGCAGAAGACAAGATAGGAGAGCGAAGGCCTCTGCAATGACTAATTTTTTAAATGCACCTATGCTCCCTCAATCTGATGAAAATCGACGAGATCGTAGAACGCATCTTCCACGTCCAATTCGGGTCGCAGCGGAGCATGGCGTTGACATTCCTTCGCTTTCAAGAACATTACGAGAACCCGGAATTCCGGGGAAAGATATTCACACAGGAGGAGATCAGGCACTGGTATGTAAAAAACTCCAAGAAAGGCAAAAAGACCGGCCGGTTCACCTACCATGAAGATTGGGAGGGGTTCAACATCCCCGGCCACATCCTCAATCCATTCTATGATGGAAAATTCGATCCGCTCACACCGCGAGAAGAGTGCCTTCTTGATGCATTCAAAGAGATGCGAAGAAGGCGTTTTTACATCATCGGCACGGAAGAAGGGGATAATGTGACCATCAGGCATGAAGTCGCCCATGGTCTGTTCTATACGAGCCCCCCCTATCGCAGAGAGGCGATTGCGGCGCTCAAGGGATTCACCAAATGGGACCGCAAGAGAATCGACGCTTTTCTTGAGAGCCATATCCATCATCCGGGCGTTTGGATCGACGAGACGCATGCATATGCCCTTGCCAATACAGACTACCTCGAACGGGCCGGTGTGAACAAACGCCGTCTGCGCCGCGTGCAAAAGCACCTGCAGAGCATCTTCAAGAAGTATTGCCCGCTTTGAGATTGATACTTGGTATGGATTGACAACCGATAGAATAACTTAGACGCACTGATTCCGTATGATGCTCATCAATTCTAGCAACCCTTGAAGAATTTGCTTTGGGGAAGGCGGATTTCCGCGTATCTTCAGGTCCACCGGGATTACTTTATCGACCCCTCCGACAACGGCATAGGATCCTTTGAATATCCCACCGTCGCAAGCGTCATCCCCCAAAGCGATCACGAGCTTTGGAAAAGGAGTAGCATCATACGTTTTGCGTAATGCGGCTGCCATGTTATGAGTGACTGGTCCGGTCACGACGAGAACATCGGCATGACGGGGGGATAGTTAAAGAGCTCACGACAAAGAGCAGGAAGTTCCCGGAGCTTCTTTTATTTTTTCCAAAAGATACGACGTGAGCATCGCTTGGCGATCTGTGAGGTGCTCGAAGTTGCTGATCCTCACCCCGACGAGGCGAACCTTGCGGCCGCTGCGCAAAAGAGGCTTGAGAAGCTCCCACGCGACGCTGCGGATCGTAGGCACATCCCGACAGGGAGCGTCGAGCGTCCTTGCCCGCGTGAGTGTCGTGAAGTCATCGAAGCGAAGCTTGATCGAGACGGTGGTGTAGTAGAGGCCGTGCCCCTCGACTTCATCAGCGATGCGGGGAGCGATCGCATGCACGACCTGATAAATAGTGGAGAGCTTGTCGGTGTCACTCTCAAACGTGCGCTCGCGAGAGATGCTCTTGACTTCTCGCTCTTCACCGACGGCCGTGCTGCCCCTGCCGTGCGCGATGTCGTCAAGCCATGCGCCGTACGTTCCGAAATGGTACAGAAGGAACTGCGAGGATTTCGTTGCGATGTCGCCGATGATGAAGATGCCAAGCTCTGCAAGGCGCTCTGCCGATTTTGGACCGATGCCGGGGATCTTCCTGACATCAAGAGGAGCGAAAAAGGATTGAGCGCACGATTCGGGCACGACCGTATAACCGTCGGGCTTGTTGTAGTCCGATGCGACCTTCGCGACCTTGCGGTTTGGACCGATTCCAATTGAGCAGGACAAGCCCTCCCTTTGCATGATCTCGTCCTTGATTGTCATGGCAAACTTTTTTGCGTCGCCGACCGTGTGGACAAGGCCCGTGATGTCAAGGTATGCCTCATCAATGGACGCTATCTCGAATCGACGGCCGTAGCGCTGCACGATCTGCATGATGCAGCGGCTTGTCCTGCGATAGAGCGTGCCGTCGACGGGCAAGAAGATTGCATCGGGGCATGCCTTGTATGCCTGACTGATCGGCTGGGCAGAATGAATCCCGTATGTCCGTGCCTCGTAGGATGCCGTGCAGACGACGCCGCGGCCGCGACCTTCTTTGGGATCCGCGCCGATGACAAGCGGCTTGCCTTTTAGGCCGGGATTTCGCCGCACCTCGCACGCCGCAAAAAAGCAGTCCATGTCGAGATGGAGGATGACCGAGTGATCTCCTAAGGACGTGCCGTCTGGTGGGATGATGTATCGCTGCTCTGTCATGCTCGAAGAAGGAGCAAAGATTGTATTTAAAGAACGTGGGAAGGGATGTCGAGTGTGTCGTGTGGTTACTTTCTGTTAACGTATCGCATGCGTGTTAAACTCAATTATTACTCGGGGCACACACGAACTAAAACAATAAACACGGAAGAGGGCAGGAAGGAGATTAGACTTCTATAATCTTAAGTATCTCATGAGCTACAAAAATCTTATTCCTTTCTTGTTTACTCACTGAAGTGAGAATTTCTAATTCTATCAATATTTTAATAAGCCTTTTTGCAGTAGGGTAAGTTACCTTTAATAATTTTTTGGCATTCGTAATTGTGATATAAGGATTTACAAATAATTCGTCTATTAATCTTGCAAGAGTCGAGGTTTGGAATTTATTCTGGGTTTTTTGCCTATATTCTTCTCTAAGTTTTTGTATTTTAGCAGCTCTCTCTAATGCATCTTCTGCTTGCACCATCACTGCTTCTAAAAAGAACTCCACCCACTCTTCAAAGCTACTTTCTTTATTTGTTTTGAGAAGCAGAGATGCATACTCTCGTTTATTCGCTTCAAAGAATCCACTTAAGTAAAGTAATGGTTTAATCATAAGTTTCTTTTTACACAAATAAAGGGTTATCAAAGATCTACCAATCCTACCATTTCCATCACAAAAAGGATGAATAGTTTCAAATTGGTAATGCATTAAAGCACATTTAATTAGTAATGGCATTCCATCATCTGAATTTAAATAAACAATGAGATCATTCATTAGCAAGTCTACATCTTCAGGACCGGGCGGTACAAAAGTAGCTTCTTGGACAGTACAGTTTCTAGGTCCGATCCAATTTTGTATACTCCTATATTCTCCAGGCGATTTATCTTTCCCCCTTACCCCTTTCATTAATATTTTGTGCATTTCTTTAATTAATTCTAGGTCGATGGGGGTTTTTTCAATCTTTTCTAACCCATATTTCACTGCATGAACATAGTTAACGACCTCAAACGCATCAGGGATGTTTTCTTCAGTACCTTTTGCTTCAGACAATAGCAATTCAGATAAGGATATTCTTGTTCCTTCAATTCTAGAACTCATGAGTGCTTCTTTTCTTAAGTAAGGCAGAATAAGTAAATTTGGATTAGGCAATAATAATCCCACGCCAGAGAGCTTTCCCAATGTTGCATCCGCTTTAGAGAGTGATAGTGCCAAGCGTTTATCAAACTTAAGTTCAGGAGGTAATTTGTTAGGTAAGAACACTAGATATTTTCCCCACTTTGAATCTTCTCTTTCTTTTATAGTACCAAAACCTTTCTCAAACTCTTCTACATTCATATATCATTAAAGGTAACAACACTATTTAAATATTTCTATTAAATATTTAATAAGGAGTTATTAGTTAAATAAACCGACCATTTTGTTTAAAAATAGGTGTTACTAATTAAGAGTTCTCTAAATAAATGTTACATTATTAAACAATATCTCTATTTATTTTAATAAACGAACGATTTGTCGATACATATGTTAATACTCCAAATATAATTAAAGAAAGTCCCATTATAGTTTAATTAGATATATTCTTTCTGCCCTTAATTCTTGTCCTTAACGTATCGCTATCGCTTAGTTAATTGGACTGTGTGTCCCTGCGTCATAACTCCCCTCAGCCTTCGGCTTCGTCGGTGCACGATTTTAACAGGCATTAACCGACTACGAAAAATGAGTCTCTACTGTGAACTACCGCGGGCTAAAGCCCGCGGCGTCCCATGAGACGGCGTAGTTGAGCAGAGCTGTTTGTTTTTTGCTCCCCTTGCTAATGCTTGTCAGCGCGGGTATCAAATCGGCCTTCATCTGCGGGCTAAAGTCCGCAGGGTTCAGCCACTACCCACGCACTAAAACCATTCCGGATCATCGCTTCGGACCGTGACTTCTTTTTTCTCATTTTTCTCCTGCGCCGGCTTGGACGAGAACTGCTCCTTCGACGGCGCTGGAGCCGGATTCTTCTCCGCCGCCATCGAAAATGCACCCGGGTTTGCTTCCAGTCCCTTGCTCCAGCTTATATTCCCGCATCGCATGCAGGAAAAGTAGGGGCCCCATTTTCCTTTCGCGACATCAAGCCAATCCCCGCAGAAGCACCGAAGCGGCGGCATATCCGCCTTCGTGTGGTGTCGGCACACGGGAACGCCAAACTCGTTCTCGGACGTCGCCTGCGAGCCGCAGAACGGGCAGGCATCGACACGCGACTGACCATATTGTTTACGACGCACCATGATAATCAACTCCAAGAAAAGAGTATAAAAATTTTTCACTCACTCAAGCTCATTCTGGATATACTCGATGACGCGCGGAATATACTCGTCGATGACGAAGCGCTCATGCGTCTTTGGCCGCCACTGGCCGATATAGAGTCCCCGCGCAAGAAGGCCCCAGTGGTCCTTCACATATTGTGCACCATGTTCATACTCCCTACGGACGTGCTTTTCGACACGGCGCATGAGTGTGTCGATATGATGGAACCCCAATGCCGCATTGAGGTGGTAGAGCATATCCTCCAATGAAAGTTCCTCATAGATCCCGCTGCCGTCCCTTCCCGCCGAAGAAAACCCGGTGATCCTCGCCATCTCCTCGTCCGCACTCGCAAGACGCCCCTCGGCCTCCTGAAAACACAGTACGGTGTAGAGCGCGGACATGGCAAGCGCACTGATCTCTGCCTTGACTTTTAGCTCCGCGACCTCAATCTCCTTGTCGGTCAGGTTAAGGTCGGCCTGGTGTTCCTTGAGCCACTTGACGCCGACGGTCTCCGTCCAGCGCGCAAGGCCTTCAATCATGACATCATGCGTGAGCGATTGATACGTTTCGGCATGGTATTGGGCCCCTTTGTTGAGGATGAGAGGACCGAACCGATCATTGAGCATGTGGCCTGCCTCATGCGCAGCGGTAAGGAGGAACACGCCGCGCTGGACATTGATCGACCCATCCTTGTCCTTATAATAGCTCAGCTGGTCCGGATCGAGCTTCATGATGAAAAGGTCGTTATGGTACTCGCCCGCAGACGACCCCTCAGCAAAGATCACATTGATGTCCAGGTCCTTCGTGTCATCAAGCCCCGCCTCGGAGAGAAACCGCCGGATAAGACCGGGGACCTTCTTTTTGTATCTATCGAGCTTGCGCTTGACGGCGCTGTACGTCGTCGGGTACTGATACGAGTTGATGCTTCGGCTCAGGAGATAGATGCGGTCCTGGCCTCCGTGGTCAAGCCGGTGGGCAAGATTCTTGAGAAACCCTATCATCCCCGTCTGTTCATAGATCCTATCGAGAAGATCGTCGATAGAAGAGCGATCTTTGGCATCTTTATCCCAGAAGAATTGGTAGCTAAGATACGCCTGGACGACATCCATATTTGATATGATGTCGCGCTTGAGGATACGGTCAAAGGTCGTGCGTGCCCGCGCTTCCTTCTGGAGCCGACGCGAATCGGAGAGCCGCTTTTGAATCCGTTTGATCGTCGTGCGGCTTGGGAAGCTCTCATCGATCTGGTCCATGAGGTTCGCAAGGTCTGCATTGAGAAGAAATCGTTGCTGGTCAAGGCGGGCAAGCGATCCGTTGGATACTTCCCATCCGATATAATCATCCCACGTCTTCCTCATCGCTTCCTCCGGTAATCCTCATCATCACGCTCGATATAGGAAACCCCAAACGCGAACGGCAGGAGTTCTGCTGGTGTCGCGCGCATCACACGCCGAGGCTTGCGTGCCCCAATCTTGCAGATATACACTGGAAGCGTCTTTTCAACCCCATGGCGGGATGCGTAGTTGTAGATGAACTGCCGGTCGCGTCCATCGATGCGCCCGAGCGTCGAGAATACATGCAGTGATTGGATCGGCTCGTCATAAGACCATGCCTGGCTAAGCGCGGAGCCAATTGCGCTGATCTGGTGGAATGCGGGATCGTCCATTTGATATCCTTTGACCGACTTGCCAGCAACGCGTGCTACGCAAAACGCCAAATCAAGGTCTTCGCTAAGCGCATCACTCATCTGCCTGGAGAGGCAGACAAAACCCGGGACGCCTGATTTTGGAAAAGATTGCGTGATGGCCTCCTGGTCTGCTGGTAAAAGAGCGGCAATGCGAACATGACGGAAACCCCTGGTCGGCAGGAGATCCTCGATCGTGTAGAGCTTATCCTGCCCCCCCTCACGGATGATGATGCAAGTATCCTCATCCGAATACGTCTTGATGATTTCACGGCAGTCCCCGCATGGCGCCTGCGGGTCGTCGCTGTTGCCTCCGACGACCGCAAGGTAGGCGATGCTGTCGCGGCGCGTCTCCTTCATGGCATTTGCGACCATGTGCTGCTCTGCATGCACGCAACGCATGCCCGCATCTCCAAAGCCTGGGCCGCCATACTCGATATTCCAGCCGCGGGTGAGGATCCCGTCTTTCCAGAGAGCGGCCGCGCCGACATGGTACTTGCTTGCGATCGGACTCGCCTCGAGACGCGCCTCGAGCGCGGCGTCGAGAACTTTTTTTATCTCATAGCGCTGGATGCGCTCCTGCTTTGGTCGTCGTCGGGAAGTTTGTGCCATCATCCTGCCTCGTTCTTCACGTCGTGTTCTTCATACCATCTTTACATATTTTTACATATTTTTCATGCAAGTGCGCAAGCGCTCCTTCGACGAGCATCATGTGTTCGGAGACGCGCTCGTCCAATGGTTTGAGAAATGTCTCGATCGTGATGCCGTTTGCGCCAAATTCGTTGTGCACAAAGTCCGTGCAGAGAACAGCCCTTGCCTCCTTGATGAACGGACCAATCGTGCTCCTGCCTGGTGCAAAGATTTCGATCTGAGGGATCTGGCTTAGCTTCTCGAAGAATCGCGTGCGGCGGTTGTACGGAAACGCCTCGCGCCCATAGCTTCGCAGCTGATGGATCATCCTATCACCAACATCCCTGTCATCGCATGATTCGATCAGAAGCGGCCCTGAACCACCAAGGGCGGTTGTGCCTTTAATTGTCGCTGGGATTGTCATATCCTCTGAACTCACGACCGTCTCATGGCAGTCAATAACATAGGAAGGGGCGTTGGCATCAAGAAACATTCTCAAGAACGCTTCCGTTGCGACGACCTCGGGCGGACGGCGCGCCCCATACCGGCATCCCCACGAGCCATTAATATCTTCACAGCGGTTCTCCCGCGTCCAATATCCTCCGCGATTGTTCCCGACAAAGCGCTTTACGTCCCAATCATACCCTTCAGGCTCGATGCATGCAACGACGGCGACGCGCACATGCAAAAGAAGGCCGGCAAGATCCGCCCCCGGCTCCATGATCTCTCGAACAACGTGTGCAGCAGCCATCGGCCCTGCGGTCTCCTCACCGTGATGGCCGGCAAGCACGACGAGCCGTGCAAGCGGCTTCTCCGCTCCGGCCTCGACTGCAAAAAGAGGATAGCGCTGCCAGTGAGATTCGCCAATGTGGCGTGTGACATACCGCAGCCCATGGCAGGAGAAGAATCTTGTTGCATGCGTAGCGGGATCGATGCCCATGAACTGCAGCAAGTCTTGGTATTGCTGCAGCCCGCCAAGCGTCTTGATGTTGATATTGTCGGTGTTCTTGAACAGGTTCATGGTCTTCCCCGCTCAAGCTCCATAACACCAGATCGCTCTTCATGCTCGATAGGCTGGACGCTCACCGCTTTTTTGATATAATGCGCAGCAAGATCAGGACAGTCGAGCTGTTTTGCCTGATGAACGCATGCGACATAGGCGGAATAGGGAGATGAGTGCTCAGCCATGGCCGTGTCGAAAACACGAAGGGACTGGTCCGTGCGGTAGCTGAACACGTTTGTTGTGAGGAGCCTTTCTTGAAGATTATCATACCCCCGGATAAGGCGTTCGTAGGGCTCCTTGCTTGCGCGCTCCAGCGGCTTGGAGAAGACGAACTGTCGCGCAACAAGATATGCGCCGGTGGCGATGATTGCAGCGCCGGCAATGGGATTTCCCGTAGCGACTGCTGAGATGCCTCCGGCAGTCATGAGGCCCCCAAAGCAGATCCCCATATATCTTCCCACCCTTGACCCGGTCTCGATCGCTTTTCTTGGGATGACATTAGAGATGCGCGACATGCGGTAAACATTGTCATGGATGGCAAGCGGAAGGTCTCGTTCCAATACCGCACGCTGGCGTTCGTCAAGATCGCGTGGTGTATAAACCTCAAAAGCGATGCCCACATCAATCTCCTGGCCGATGCGCGTGGCAAGGTCGGAGAGGTCCTGATAGTCCCGATGGCCGACGAATACGTCGTAGCCGTCAAAGCTTGGCAGCAACGTGACCGGGATGTTCACACGCACGCGCTCTTGAGGCGATGCGCAACCGACCTGCCTGCCGATCTGCTCGACGACGCTGAGTTTATGACTATCATTTGTGTACCACGCCCTAAACCCATCTGCGATAGACTTGAGAAATCCCTTGTCGAAGAGCTTGAAAACGACACCTTGGACCTTCTTTGGATCGACGCGCTTCTCATAGAATTTCTGCACTGCAGGAAGGTCAAGCTCTTGCGCACGCTGTGCCATCGCTGTGTTTATCTTCCTTGATGGGCCGCATATCGCGTCGAAATGCTCATGCAACGCCAGGACTTTTGCATGAAGGCCTTTGTCGTTTCCGTATTCGATGGAGAGATTTGTTGAGAAATGGTCCGCGATCGTTCCAGCGTACTGTCGCGTGCGTGCATCACGGAATGCCTTTGCGCCCTGTAGTGCAAACACCCCCGTGATCAGGGCAAGCTGCAAGGCGCCAAACACCTCGCCCGTCGCAGTCAATGAAGAGGAATGATCGATAGAAAGAGCTCCCGCTCCTGCCGCGAATGACGCGCTTGCTGCGGCGTCAAAGAAATGACTCATGCCTCGAAACCGGCGGGATTTTTCCTCGCGCAGCTCTTGAAGAAATGTCGTGGTGAATCTCTCCTGCCAGTTTATCTCATACTTTCTGCGCTCCGTCTCAGAAAGCCTTGGCCCATAGCTTTGGATCGACAAGACAATCTCATCAAGGCTGTCGTGGTCTACATCCCACGCCGCAGCATCAGCAAAATCTTTTTCAAGAGGGACAAAAAATGAGGAGGAAACCATGCCTGTCATCTCATTGACGACCGGCAGAACATACCCATCCATGCGCACACGTACCATGTCGCCGGAGGTACGGGCATGGTATTATAAAGTTTCTCACAAAAATGATGACACAGAACGTCGACACAATGCCCTACTCTGCTTGATCCTGCTTATCCAAAAATTCGTCGACGCAATCGCTTGAGCAAAACCACTGGACCCTATTGCTCACTTCCCGCTCGATCGTACTGCGGCGCGTCAGGGCAGCACCGCAGTTTGCGCACTTGCCGCGCTGGCCGTCGCCCTCGGCGCCTTCCATGAACCCTTCTTCCCATGACTCCAGCTCGTCGGCCTCTTCAAGCTCTTCGCGCTCGGAGGCATCATACACGTCGCTTGTGTCATCGACAAGGAAATCATCGTCGTCTGGCATGGGCCCTGATGTCGCAGGGATGTTTAAAAAGTTTATCCTTTGGGGAATCACGATCCCCATAGAGTATATAAAGAAGTATTCCCCTCCCACGAAGAAGGGTGGATGCCGTGGGATTATATCCAATCGATAGCAAGGAAGCATACCAGTTCTCCAAAGGAATTGTCGGGGAGATCATCGAGAAGGTCGACGAGGAGACATTCAGAAATTCCTGCCGCCGCATAAAATCCCCTGTTTTTCCGCTGCGCTACCACCGCGCCCGCTTTGCGCCGCGCATCAAAAAAACCATTTCAACGGAGAAGTACTGGAATGATCTGGATGCGCCGTTTGGCTATGAGACCATCACGTATCACGACAGAAATGTAAATGATACCGTCGCCTACGTTGACGTTTTTGGCTGCCACGGCCAAGGTGCTATCCTCAATAATATTATCATCGAAGGCATCGATCCGTTTGGCCTTGATGCGGACGATGACCTCTCAGATCTTATCCGGCGCATCACCCGCAAGCAGGAGGACGAGTTCCGTGGCCGGCTTTTGCGCCGCCGTGACGAGCTGACGCGCATACGCTTACGGTACGGCGCGCATGACCGGCGCTACAAGGAGGCGCTTGCCGATGAGCCGAAGATGGAGCCGACAATCACCGACATCGCGCGAAACGAGATCGAGCTTCTCTTCTCAAGGCTCACCTTCGATAAACAGCCCTTTGCGCTCGTCGGTCTTGACCTTGAGCAGCGCTCAATGAGTTTTGGCGTCGAGCTTGGCACCGGTGGGCACGACAAGGGCGCAAGGTATTTTGGCATCCTTGAGCTTGGCAAAAACAGCCGGTGGAATAACGACTGCCTGATGTACTCGGCGTACGCAAAGAAAGATGGCAAACGATGCCTTCACCCGTTTCTTGTGCGTGGCGACACGCTCCGAAAAGACACGGTCAATGATCTTACCTTTTTCATCGCACGCTCGATTGTGCTCACAAACCAGACGCAGGAATTCTTCGCGCACTTCTCTACTGAGGTGCACCGTTTCTATAAGAGGATGTTCCCCTTCTCTTCTGTGCCCGGGCCAAAAGCGCAGCCCTGATGCCGGCGACTCGTGCCTCGACAAAGAGGTGGTCGGAGACATCATTGTCGATTGTCCGAAGGGCATCAAGATAAAGCTCGTTTCCGGGAAGGATGTAATCAATCCTCTCTTTTTTTGACTGGTGATTCTCGATGTTTGGCCAGGTCGCGCCTGCCGCCATGTTCATTTCAAACCCTTCATCCCAGAAGAGCTTGCTTGCACGCAGGGTCCCCATAGCGCTTTGCGGCCGTGACAGGGAATACTCCTCATTGAAGTCACCGCCGAAGATGAACGGGCGATCCTCCTGGGCAAGGACGCTGACGACAACTTGCGCTTCCCTTTTGCGCAGGGCACTGGCACCAAATCCATAGATAAAGTCCCATGCAAGAAAGTGCGTGTTGTAGATCGCGACTTCACCTTCCTGGAAGCAAAGTTTGGCTCCCATAAGATCCTTGTACTCATGAATGATGCGAAGCCCCCATGTTGAGTAATCCCATCGGCCGATCGGGTGGAGCGGATATTTTGAGATGATCGCATTGCCCATGACAAGAAATCCGGGAATCATGTGGACGGGCGCAATCATGACATCATAACCCGTCTTCTTCGCGATCGTCTCGGCCTGCTTGACGCCATTTGTGCGCCACGATCCCCTATCATTTTCCTGGAACAGGACGGCATCGGGCGCAGCATCGTGTATCTGCTCGACCATGCGCTCAAGATTGCGCTCGCCTTCCTTTTTCGAAAGCCGTTCAAAGAAGCTTGCTACTCCCTCCTTTCTTCCGCGCAAGTTGCCCGTGTTCGCCGACCAGACGGTCAGCGCGTCAGGAGCGGGACGCAGCGACTGGTCTGCAAAATGCGCGTCGATGGTCTCGTTGTAGCCGAAGAGTGCCATGGTAAAAAGGAGATAATCGGGGGTTGTTATTTTTTGTTGTTATCCAAAAGTTCTTCCAAGGATCCTTCCCACATAGTCACGCGATTACGGCCTCTCTTTTTTGATTCGTAGAGCGCTTTGTCCGCCGCCGTGATAAGAACGTCTGGCGTGATTACTGCCGGTTCGGTATCAGGATTGTAAAAACACACACCGAGGCTGACTGTATAAGATGGAAACTCGTGGATTGGAAGTGGAAGTTCAGTCGTTTGATTTTTAGCCCCTCCATCCCGGTAGAGGTATGTTCCTGGATAAGAAGCTGCATCAGCTTTATTCACGCTCTCAAGGCCCGGTAAGCTGATACCCAATTGATTGAACGCTTTGCATAGCCATTTCTTGTCCTGCATGCATATTTCAAGTGTTCGCCTGATGCGTTCTGCGACATAATAAGCCCCTTCCTGAGAAGAGACTTTTGAGAGCAGAATAGAAAATTCTTCGCCCCCATATCTGCAGACGTAGTCATCGCCCCGAATAAGCTCAGTCGCGAATTTCTTACCGTGGGGATATTTATGTTCACGGAAGATGTATCCAAGCAACCTAAGGCAAGTGTCTCCGACGGGATGACCATACGTATCGTTGATTTGTTTGAAATGATCAATATCTACAAGCATATACGCCAATGGATGTCGTGGGGCACGACGGGCAGAAAAAAATTCTTGCCTCAAATGCGTCGTCAAAGCACGCCGGTTTGGAAGACTTGTCAAAACATCGATATGGCTTTGTTCGGACAATTCACGAACAGAATCAGCGATGGGGGCGAAAAGCTCCTCTATCCTGTGAGCGGGTACATAGTCGTGCAACTCATCCAACGACCGCTGAAACCGCTCATAATTAAAATCTGATAAGCTTGGGACTTGTTCATAGCGAGTCTTAGTGAATTCAAGCGCTTTTTCTTCCAGCTCTGAGGGTGGCCAGGAGCCTTTCTTTTCTTTTGACATGCCCCCTGAAACCCTGTCTCCCTTTAAAAGCTTTTCGATAAGTAACCACTATAGAGTGAACCATCCTGCTGTTCATGCAGTCCAAGAATAGAGAAAAAAGGATAGGCCCTCCGCCACCATGGGGGTTTTGTTGGGGGTGGTTGAGAAAACGGACCCGGGACGGAGGACCTATGAACGGGATGCGGGCTTATTCACCTCTTTGAGCCACAGGATACCGACCTTCTGCATGGCCTTGTTAAAGCTCTCGCTCAGGCGGTATCGCTTGTTATACATATCATAATGGATCATGCCCATGCCTTTCATCGGGGTAAGGATGCGGTCATAGAACTGCCGCTTGTTATAGGATATTTGCATCTTTTTGCGCGTCCTTACCGGACCTGCCGGAACGGAAAGCTCGACCTCGCAACCGTCATGAAGACGGTTGGCAAATAAGCTCATCTCCGTCTTTCCCATATCTCCCCCATGGGCCTTGATTTCGTCCATGAGCATTCTCCCAACAATGACCTGCTGTTCCGTGGCAAAGACAAGCTCAAACACATCATCCGGCATACTATACATGTCGAAGAGAATGACCATCCCTTGCCACCATTGTAATTGTTACAATAGCAGTACCAGTATATAAATTTGATTATTATGGAAACTAATATACGAAAGAGTATACTAATGCATGGCCGATCCTTTTATCGGCGTGCCGTTTGCGTTTTCCGTTTCCGCGCCTTTCGTAAGCAGAAAAGAGGCTGTCATAGTGCAAGGACGCGGAGGACCCAGGCTGTTCTACGCTTCACCCAAAGGATGAAACAGCTGGGACAAGTGTTTCAGAGAAGAAATAGTATAAAAAGATAGTGAAAAGATTTATTTGCTGCGATATTTTTCTTCGAGTCCCGTCGCAAAATCGCCCCAAAGCTTTTCTGGCACATAGCCGTTTGCGAACGCAAGCACGTCCTCACGCACGGCGCACTGTTTCCTCAAGTTTCTGGTGCGCCCCCGGCGCTACTACCCCGACCAGACGCCCGCTACTGTTGCTGAGATCGTAGTAGCCATAAGCAATGGAATCGTTGACAGAACTAAGGGCAACCCAAGACCGCATTGTTGACTTGCCATTTTTCGTAGTTTGATTA
>CAZRZZ010000010.1:0-17838 GCA_964604755.1 uncultured Methanosarcinales archaeon
GGTCACGAAGGTACTGAGTGATGGTCTTGGCGATTCGGACCCGGCTGTCCGGGTCTTCGACCCACGTGACGGGAATCTCGAAAATGTTGTAGCCTCCCTTTTCTGCGCGGGTGAGAAGCTCCGTGTCAAAAAACCACTCCTCGTCCTTGATTTTGGGAAGAAGGGCGGAGGCGGTTTCTTTGGTGATACCTTTGAATCCACATTGCGCATCGCTAAAGCGTGTTTGCAAAAAAAGCTTCACGAGAACGTTATATCCGCGCGACAGGACCTCACGAAAAAGGGATCTCGTCGTGTTCGATTCTGGTGTCAGCCTCGTTCCTGTTGCGACATGGAACTCGCCGGAGAGAGCACGGACAAGGGGGGGAAACGCTTCAAGCCGGGTCGATAGATCGACATCCATATATGTGAGGATGTCTGCATCGCTTTGCGTCCATGCTCTCCGAAGCGCTCTTCCACGCCCCTTCTTATCGAGATGGATGTAAGATACTCTATCGAACCTTTCAGCAAGAGACTTTGCTATGGCAAGCGTATCATCTTTGGATGCATTGTCTGCGACCGTGATGCGCCAGTCATAGTCTGGCAGCGACTCCTGCAAAAAGGCATGGAGGGCTGAGACACTTTTTTCAAGGATTTTTTGCTCATTGTATACCGGAATGACCACGTCGAGCTGTTTCATGTCTTTCATGCCCTCCCCGGGAATCGCTTTTCATTTATTAATGCTTTGAATGAATGCCTTGGTGTCCATCTGTGTTCCCCCGGGGGTGTCTGCGATGCCACTCCCATGCGGTTTGTGCGATTGTCTGAATATCTGAATGAGATGGTGTCCACCCAAGCTCTGATCTTGCTTTCCTGTTTGAGGCGACAAGGATTGGGGGATCACCGTCACGGCGCTTCCCGACGACAATGGGGATGTCCGCACCAGTCACTTTTCGGACGGTGTCGATGATCTGACGGACTGAGTATCCTTGTCCGGACCCCAGATTGAAGGCTGCGCTTTTGTGATGCGTCTGCAGGTAGTCCAGCGCAAGAACATGCGCTTTGGCAAGATCGACAACGTGGACGTAATCACGGACGCAGGTACCATCACTCGTCGGGTAATCATCGCCAAAGATCATGATGTTCTCCCGTTGGCCAAGGGCGGCCTGGAAGACGAGAGGAAAGAGATGGGTTTCCGGATCATGGTCTTCTCCGCGCGACGCGTCAAGCGACGCTCCTGCGGCATTGAAATATCGAAGAGAAACATGCATGATGCCATGTGCCTTCTCGAACCACAGCAGCATGGACTCGATCGCAGCTTTTGTTGCCCCATAACAATTGACCGGTTGGACCGGGTGGTCTTCTTCGATCGGGATTGTCTTTGGGTTCCCAAAGATCGCTGCGGTCGAGGAGAACACGATGCATCGGACCGCATGATCGCGCATGGCCGAAAGCAGGTGCAAGGACGCGACAAGATTGTTTTCATAAAACCGTGCGGGATCCTTCATCGATTCCCCCGCCTCAATTGAGCCGGCAAAATGGATGACCGCATCGATGCGATGAGATGAGAATGTCCAATGAAGTTTCTGCTTGTCCAAAAGATCTCCCACGATGAGGCGAGCACGCGGATCAAGTGATTCAGCATGGCCTTTTGAAACATTATCAAACACGAGCACATCATATCCGTTTTCAAGAAGCTCGACGACGGTATGGCTTCCGATATACCCAATTCCCCCCGTCACGAGTATGGTCTTGCGTGCCATGCGCGATGAAGCGACAGAACCCCTTTAAAATTTTAGCGCGACGAAGCAATTAACTTTATAAATCAATGCTTTCTGTGCTTTCCGCGTGCAGAGCAATTCTTGGGAGGAACTATGAACGCTGTGCTTATCTTGTCTGACCGCACCATACTCCGGGGAGTGGGGTTTGGAGCGCAAGGTGAAGTCTCCGGCGAGGTCGTCTTCAATACGTCCATGGTCGGATACGAGGAGAGTCTCACCGACCCAAGCTATTCCGGCCAGATCCTTGCACTCACCTACCCGCTCATCGGAAATTATGGGGTGCGAAACGAGCACCTCGAATCTGACCGTATCCAGGTCCAGGGGTTCATCGTCAAGGAGGTTTGTCCAACGTCGTTTCACCGGTGCTCAGCCAAGACGCTTGATGCGTTTCTGAAAGAACACAAGATCCCCGGCATATGCGGCATCGACACACGACTTCTTGTGAAAAAAATACGCGCGTCCGGTGTGAAAAACGGCATCCTTGCGGTGTCCGAAAATCCCATCGACGAGAGCAGGATCCTGCGGAACGTCAAAGATCTTCCTGACTATGGGCAGACAAATTTTCTTGCGGGCGTTAGCGTCAAGAATCCCGTGTTTCATGACGCTGGTGCCGATCTGACCGTCTGCCTCATCGACACTGGAGTCAAGCATTCCATCATCCGGAACTTTCTGAAGCGAAACGTCAACGTATGGCAGATGCCCCACAATTCCACACCAAACGATATCATCTCGAAGAAGCCGGATGGCATCTTTATCCCAAACGGCCCCGGTGATCCGACCATCGCGACCGATGCCATCAACGTCGTCCGATCGCTTCATCCCCACTACCCGATAGCGGGAATCTGCCTTGGTAATCAGATCATAGCGCTTGCGTTTGGAGCAAAGACATACAAGCTTCCCTTCGGTCATCGTGGGACGAATCAGCCCGTCAAAGACCATGCGACCAATAGGGTATACATCACTTCGCAGAACCACGGCTTTGCCGTCGATCCTCATTCCCTCAAGGGGACCGGCCTTTGCGTGTCCCACAGCAATCTCAATGATGGCAGTGTTGAAGGGGTGATCCATGAGAAATTCCTTGTCCGCGGCGTCCAGATGCACCCTGAGGCGAACCCCGGCCCGCAGGACATGACCTTCCTCTTTGACGAATTTATCAAAGACATGAGACGTGCTGCACATGCCAAAACGAAATGACATCCGCTCCATCCTCGTGATTGGCTCCGGCCCGATCGTTATCGGACAAGCGGCCGAGTTTGACTACTCCGGGACGCAGGCATGCAAAGCGCTGCGCGAGGAGGGGTACAAGGTCGTGCTTGTCAATTCGAATCCAGCAACCATCATGACGGATCTGGATATCGCTGATGTCGTCTATATCGAACCCCTCGATGTCGATGTCATCACACAAATCATCAGGAAAGAGAGGCCTGATGGCGTCCTTGGCACCATGGGCGGGCAGACCAGCCTTAACCTGCTCAAAGAATTGCACAGCAGGAGAATCTTTGACGAGTTCGATGTGGACGTATTGGGAACATCCATCCATGCGATAGAGACGGCAGAGGACAGGGACATGTTCAAGCAATCGATGGAACAGGCAGGGGAGCCCGTCCCAAAAAGCAAGGCGGTGCATTCATTTGATGAAGCAAAACATTTCTGCGCAACGATTGGATACCCCATCGTCGTCCGTCCAGCATATACATTGGGGGGGACGGGAAGTGGATTTGCAAAAGATGCAAAGGAACTTGAATTGGTCGTCAAGCACGGCATGAGCCAAAGCCCGATCTGTCAGGTCCTCATTGAAGAGGCTCTTCTTGGTGTCGAGGGATGGGGAGAGTTCGAATTCGAAGTCCTGCGCGACAAGAACGACAATTGCATCATCGTCTGCCCGATGGAGAACCTCGACCCGATGGGAATCCATACCGGAGAAAGCATAGTTGTCGCGCCGACGCAGACGCTCAATGATGCTGATTTTCAGATGCTCCGCACGGCAGCGATACGCATCATCCGGCACATCAAGATCCAGGGGGCGTGCAATATCCAGTTCGCATTCAACCATCACTCCGGAGAATACCGCGTGATCGAGGTAAACCCTCGCGTATCACGAAGCTCCGCGCTCGCCTCCAAGGCGACCGGGTACCCGATCGCAAAAGTCGCAGCAAAGATCGCCTGCGGATTGACGCTGGATGAGATCAGAAACGATGTGACAAAAGAAACCTTCTCCTGTTTTGAGCCAAGCATCGATTATTGCGTCGTCAAGATACCGCGATGGCCGTTTGATAAATTCAGGAATGCCGATAGGCGGATCGGGACGCAGATGAAATCGACAGGCGAGACCATGGCCATCGGGCGCACATTCGAGGAAGCGCTTCAAAAAGCGATCCGTGGGCTTGAGGTGCAGCGCCACGGTCTTTGCAAGGACGGGACGGAATTGAAAAGAAGGAGCAGGGAGGATCTTATCACTTTGCTTTCGAATCCGACGGATATGCGCCTGTTTCATATCATTGAGGCGCTGGATGCCGGTCTTGGGATGGATGAGATTCACGCAAGCACCGGAATCCATCCTTGGTTTCTTAAAAAAATAGAGCATATACATGAAAAAGCAGGCACTATCGTACTTGATGAGAATTCTGTTTTGGAGGCAAAGCAACTGGGCTTTTCCGACAGGCAAATCGCCCATATCACTGATACCAGCGAAAAGGATGTTCGCGACTTCCGCAGGAGCCGCGGTATCATCCCGACATTCAAGATGGTCGATACCTGCGCTGCGGAGTTTGCTGCAGGGACACCCTATTTGTATTCGACATACGAAGGTGAGAATGAATGCATCCCTCAACAAAGGAAAAAGGTTCTTATCATCGGGTCGGGGCCCATCCGTATCGGGCAGGGCATCGAATTTGATTATGGATGCGTCCATAGCGTTTCTGCACTCAAGGAAGAAGGCGTCCAGGCAATGATTATCAATAATAACCCCGAGACCGTTTCGACCGACTTTGACACCTCCGACAAACTCTTCTTTGAACCGATCACGTTCGAAGACGTCATGAACGTGGTCGACGCGGAAAAGCCAGATGGTGTTATCCTCCAATTTGGAGGGCAGACTTCGATCAACCTTGCTATGCCTCTTCATGAGGCAGGAGTTTCTATATTAGGAACACCCCCATTGTCCATCGATATCGCAGAGGACCGCGAAAAATTCGCGCACGTCCTTGATACGCTCAACATCCCTGCCCCCCCGTATGGGGCAGCGACATCCCCCCACGAAGCCGAGCGCATTGCAGGCACCATCGGGTATCCTATCATTGTGCGGCCAAGCTACGTGCTTGGCGGCCGGGCGATGGAGGTAGTCCATACACGAGAAGAACTCCTCACTTATCTCCAGGAGGCGGTTAAAGCGAGCCCCGATCACCCGGTATTTTTAGACAGGTTTCTTGAATCCGCAATCGAGCTTGAGGTCGATGCGCTCTGTGACGGAACAGACGTATTTGTTGCAGCGATTATGGAGCATGTCGAGGAAGCAGGCATCCATTCCGGAGACTCCATCTGCTCTATCCCTCCCTATTCAGTAAGCGGTCGAGTCAAGGAGAAAATTATTGATTTCACGACAAAAATATCCAAAGAACTTGACGTGGTCGGACTAATCAATGTCCAATACGCAGTTCGAGGGGATGATGTCTTTGTGATCGAGGCAAATCCACGCGCATCCCGGACCGTGCCGTTTGTGAGCAAGACAATCGGCATCCCTTTAGCAAAGATAGCAACAAAGCTCATGCTCGGGAAAAAATTACGTGATTTTGGCCTCACCAACTATAGAGAACCCTCATTTTATTCCATCAAGGTTCCCGTGTTTCCCTTCTCAAAGCTTCCCGGCATGGATGTCGCCTTTTCCCCGGAGATGAAATCGACTGGGGAGATCATGGCCTGCGATGACCGGTTTAGTTCTGCATTCAGCAAAGCATTGCTTGCTGCCGGCATACAAATCTCAAGCCATGGCCGCGTGCTCCTTTGCATAGACGACGAGAAGGAACGTGAAGAGATGACTCGGTTGTTTGTAAGGAGCGGTTTTGCGGTTGTGAAAAAGGGAAATGGCATACCTGCGGAGGATATTCATGAGAGAATCCAAAGCAAGGGGTTTGATGCGGTTTTCTTTTCCGGCAAAGCGGATAGTATCGTCCGCGCGGCAAGCAAGTCCGGCATTCCGCTTATTGCGTCACGCCGCAGCGCAGAAACTCTTGCTGGCATGAAATCCTCATCGGCCATGACGATTCGCCGGTTAGGCGAGTTTGGCCGCGTCAAGAACAACCCGCTAAATCAGGTGGTGTGATTGATTCGGTATGATCCACGGGTTGTTCTTGAGCGTGCTCAGAAATCGCAAAAATCAATGGCTATTGGCGATTTCTGACACGTCAAAGATATAAAACTTGTACAGTGAGGCGTGGTTGTCCCAAAACTATTACCGTCGCGGCTTTAGCGGATTGTTCTTAATGCTTTAGTATACCACCGATCAGGCAGATCGGTGGTTCACATAAGCGAACCACGCATTGGAGTGGCATGCCGAAGGGGAAAAAAGCGAGCGACCGGGGCCCGAAGGGCGAGCATGCCATCGGTCTATCTGACCCGTGGTGGTCGCGAGCTTTTGACAGGATTCCCTTCTTTTTTTGCATTCGCGATCGCGTGATACCGCACAAGCTTGGTCATCGCCTGCTGGTGAGCATCCTGCTTGACGTAGAGACGGAAGATAAGGTAGAACAGTGCGATGATGCTCACATAGAGGATGCTATCAATGCCGCGGCCAATACCCCACCACCGCGAGATGATCGTCGTCACATCAGGGATGAAGATGACGACAAGCAGCACCGTCCACACAAACATCCAGAAGAGGAACTCAAAGACACTGATCGCCCGTTCTCGCCGTCGAAGCACCGCTCTGGAAAGCGCAAACAGGGCGAAGATGAAGATAATAACGTGGATTGCAGATATCATGGTGGTCTCCAGTTTTCGTTGCAGCCTCTTTGCTAATGCATAAGCTTTTGGAGGATGAGCCGAAACGCGATCGCGACGCTATTGAGCGGGCTCTGTCCATGCTTGATGGAATACTCAGTATAGCGGATCGTCACGGGCACCTCGACAAACGTGATGCGCCTCTTGTAAATCTCGTCGATGATCTCCGATGCGTGCTCCATGCGGTCCTGCCTGATATTGATGCGCTGTGCAGCGCGGCGGGAGAGAGCGCGAAATCCATTGTGCGTGTCCGAGAGCAGCACGCCGGAGAACACCCAGGTGAAAAGGATACCGATGTGAAGCACGATCTTCTTCATGAAGGGGATGTTTGATGTCTTGCCTAAGAAGCGTGATCCAAGCGCTGCGTCGGCACGCCCGCTGAGGATTGGTCTAATGATGCGCGGGATGTCCTCGACCCGGTGCTGGCCGTCCGCGTCGAACGTGACGATGATGTCTGCGCCGTGCAGGAGCGCAAAGTCCATCCCCGTCTTGAGCGATGCGCCCTGGCCACGGTTGATGGTGTGACGCAGGAGGTAGACGCCATGTCTACTCGCGACATCGTAAGTCTGGTCCGTTGAGCAGTCATCGACGACAACAATGTGTTTCCACCCGGCCATATTCAAATCGGAGAGGACGGAGCCGATGACCTTTGCTTCGTTATACGCCGGGATGATGATGAAGACACGTTCAGCTATGTCAGGGTGTATAATTTGGTGTATGCCACCTTGCGTTCCCTTTTCTTGAGCCATGCCCGAAGCGACGAGCCACGACAATATTTATATAGTTTGTGCATCTGGCCAAGACCATGGAGGAGCATGCTGCAGGGCATTCTGGCCAACAAGACGGCGGGCATGGTAAGATTGAAATTGACATAAAAGCCCTGCGAAAGCATTGGCCGCTCATCCTGCTTTGCCTCATCGTCGTCTTTGGGTTCTACTTGCGGGCATACCACATCGATTATCCAGTCATAGGGTATCATAATTGGAAAGAGACGCATTATCTTACGGAAGCACGAAATTTTGCGCAGCATGGTTTTTTTGCTTATGGATTCTTTGCGCCAGAGCATGACTATCCCAACATTGCGTGGGATCCGTCTGGCGCACATTCCGATACGTTTCCAACACTTCCCATCATCATTGGTCTCCTATTCAAGATAACCGGTCCAAGCCTTCTTGCGGCCCGTCTTGTCAGCATCCTTTTCAATACGGCAGCGATCATCTTTATGTACCTTTTCATGAAGGAAGCGATGGGCCGCGAGGACATGGCGCTCGTCTCCGCTGTGCTCTTTGCGATCGCTCCGTTGTTCACTTTTTTCTCGCACAACGTGGACCTTATCAATCCGGGCGTGTTCTTCATGCTCGCCGGCGCATATTATTATCTGCGCTGGCGGCGCACGGATCTGACGCAGGATTTCGTCCTTGCGATATCCTTCTCCGTTATCGCCTTCCTGACAAAATACACCTTTGGCATCATTGCTGTGCCGATCCTTCTCACATTCCCTTGGAAGAAATGCCTTGATTACAGGAAATATAAAACAGAATATGCTGTGGCAGGGGCGCTTGTCGCCGCGACGCTTGGGTGGATGTGGTACGCAAACGAGGTTCTCGTGAAATATTCCGTCGGCGCCAAGGTTGCACGAGAGGGACTTATCCGCTTGGACGTCATCTTCACGCCGCAGTGGATCGCGGCGATGAAGAGCTACATCGCAGACAATTACACCATGATCGGATTCTATTTCGCGCTTGCAGGAGCTCTCCTGTTCCTTGTTATCTATTTGAAATCGAAGGCGAAGACCCTTGGCAGGCATTTTATTGCCGCATCCCTCCTGTCCGTTGTCTTCTTTGTCCTGCTCATGGCGCAGAAGCTTGGCGGGCACAGCTATCACCAGTATCCAGTCGCGCCATTTGTGCTTGCGATGATCGCGTTCGCGTTTGTCATCATCGCACAGAACATTGCGCGAAATGTGCAACAGCTCATCAAGATGCACTATGTAAACGCGCTTATTCTCATCGCTTTCCTGCTCCTGGTCTGGTCCCCTGCTTCGGAGGCGCGCAACCGCCAGTACGACACGCAGTTCATCGGGCTTGATGTCGCCGGCGAATATATAAAAGAGCATTCCGCACCGCAGGAGCGCATCATCCATTCGGGCCACCAGGATTACGGCATCTTCTGGCATGCCAGCCGCAAGGGGATTGATGGGGGCATCCCTGACGTGGGTGGGATCAAGTTTGCTGAAGAGAGTCTTAACGTCTCTTGGATCTTCATGTACCAGTGGGGTATGCAGGAGATGCAGAATCCGGAGAAGTGGGGGTACATCAAGGATAACTACCGGCTTGCCCAGTTTGCGTTCCGTGAGACGCCGCAGGGGCCCCAGGCGGTCTATATGCTCTTCAAGAAAGGAGGCACGTTTGATGAATCAAGAATCAATGATCTTGTGGCAGGTAAGCCAATCCAGTCACGGACGTACGAGCTCACGACAGGAACTGTCGAGATGCAGTATATCGACATCTCATAACTCATCTCATTCTCAAAAGATCGATGCGAAGGCGGAAAAGATCACGTATGTACTGCGCTATGGTTTTTGCAATCCTAACCCTACTGTCCGGATCTTCGACCCACGTGACGGGTATTTCATAGAGCCTGAATCCCTTCTTTTGGGCAAGTGTGAGAAGCTCGGTGTCAAAGAACCACCCATTATCTTTTATCGCTGGAATGAGTTGCGCTGCTGCCTCTCTTGTGATCCCCTTAAAGCCACACTGGGCATCGCTAAAGCTTGTCTGAAGAAAAAGCTTTACAAGGATGTTATACCCTCTGGAGAGCGCCTCGCGCGAAAAAGATCTTGTCGTGCATGAATGTTTTGAAAGCCGCGTCCCGGTTGCAACATCATGCCCCATGGAGAGGGCTTGCACCAGGGGAGGGAACGCGCCAAGCCTCGTCGAAAGATCAACATCCATATATGTGAGGATGTCCGCATCGCTTTGCATCCATGCCTGGCGCAGGGCCCTTCCGCGTCCTTTCTGGTCAAGATGTATATGCGACACGCGTGAATATGTTTGTGAAAGCTCCTTTGCCACATTGATGGTGTTATCCAACGAGGCATTGTCAGCAATGACAATGCGCCAATCATAATGCCCCATCGATTTTTCAAGATAGGAGTGAAGCTCGCTGATGCTCTTGGCCAGGATCTTTTCTTCATTATAGACAGGTATGACAACATCAAGTTTTTTCATGATACCCCTCTTACGCCGACGCTAAAATACGTTGGCATCGTGGACTCGATACGGATTTTTATATTTTTTGGACACACACTACTATACACGTTACTGCATGCAGAAACGGTTACCAGTGATCGGCGAAACCAAGAATAGCCCGCAGACCAAGAACATTCCTCTTTATATCAGAAAACGTTCTAATTTTCTTTAATCGCTTGTAAACATAACCCGGCCGAAGATAAAATTTCCGGTACGCTCCCTTGAATAAGCGCCGCAATTCTTCCTGGCTGCTATACCCATGAGGGACAAACACGGCAGAAAGTTCTGTTTGGTTCTCGTGAGACTTATCGACAAAACTACCCCACTTGTCTGCAGTGAGGTATAGCTCTGTTCCTGGAAAAGGCGTGCAAAGGGTAAACTGGCTGTAGTCGCAATCGAGTTCAACAGCGAAATCGATTGTTCGTTTTGCTTTTTCAGGAGTTTCTCCGGGGAGTCCAAGCATAAACGTCCCTCGGACCTCGATACCTGCATCCTGGACCATACGTACCCCTTTGAGGATCGCCGCAGGCGTTGTCCCCTTCCTGATATTATTCAGCAAATCCTGGTCAGCGGCCTCGATGCCAAATAAAATATTCCAGCAACCTGCCTTCTTCATCGCCTGGAGCAACTCGGGATCAACAAGGTGAACCCGCGTTTCGCATGACCAGAGGAGATTGATATTTTCTTCCTTTAATGCCTGGCAAAATTCCATGACCCAATCCCGCTTCATCGTGAAGATATCATCCCAGAATGCGACTTCCTTGGCATCATAATCACGCTTGAGCTCTTTGAGTTCTCCGATAACATGCCGCACGCTCCTTCGTCGGTAATTGCTATTGGCTGAGGCACAAAACGTGCAGTGAAACGCGCAGCCACGCGTCGCCATGACTTGAAAAACATGGGGCGTTTCCTTCCAATTGTTCGGAAAAGCAGTATATCTGGACATGTCCAGAAGATGACGTGCAGGGTAGGGAAGCGAGTCAAGATCTTTGACGACCTCGCCATGGACCACTTGGGGAGCCATGTATTTTTCCTTATTCTTTGCGATCTCCCGGATAGTTATATCGGCATCTCCAACCAGAACAATATTTGCATGCGTCTCCTCGAGAATTTTTTCAGGACTTAGTTTGGTATGCGGCCCCCCGATAAGGACAAGAATGGACGGAAATTTTTCCCGGATGGCCTCAGAGATTTTGATCGTCTTATCATATAGTGATGTGACCGCAGAAACTCCAACGATCCCGGGCTGAAATTGCCTCACTCGCTCTATAATATCCGTGAGGTTGTAGTGATTGACAGGGCAGTCCATGACCTGAACATCATGGCCGTCCTCAAGTAATATTGCGGCCATCTGACAGAGGCCTAGCGGGGCAAGGTACCCGCCAACATCACCAACATTCGCATTATAGCGCTCGTCAAGAGAAAGCGGCGGAAAAATGAGCAGGATTCTCATATCATATCAAACCTCAATAGTATTGGAGACCAAAACCATTTAAATATTTTTCTAAAATCAGGCTCTGTCCCAAATGTGAGGTGCAGGGCGGTAACACGCTCTGTTCGTACAGCACACATGACGTGAATCCAGTATCCAGGCACCTGATGGGGTGCCAGTACGTTGCTTAGCAGCAACGCTCATAAAATTCAGGACAGAGCCGTCCCTAACAAAAACTATATATAATGTTTCATGTTGCGCCAAAAAGATTCTATGTCACTCAAAACGCTCGCACCAAGCTATTATTCCCGCCTTGTGACTGTTATGCGCTATGTTGGGTCTGGAGAGCGGGTTCTCAATATTGGATGTGGGGATGGGCATTATAACATTTTTCTTGCAAAACGGTTCAAAGAAGTTTACGGGATCGATGTGAACCCCACGGATATCACCATCGCAAGGAAAATGTATCATCAAAAAAACATCACCTGTTCCGTAGCGAGCGCCACTTGCATTCCATTTCCAGATAATCACTTCGATAGGATTGTCTGTATCGAAGTGCTTGAACACGTCAAAGACCACAAACAGGCCATCAAAGAGATCGCCCGGGTTCTCAAACCAGGCGGGGTTGGAATCATCAGCGTTCCTTGCGCAAATTATCCATTCACTTATGACCCGATCAACTGGATTTGTGAACGGCTTTTCGCCAGATATTTTCCCATAGGGCTATGGGGGTTTGGCCACCACCGGCTTTATACGATGAACAAGCTTGAGCGATTATTTAGTCAGGTTGGCCTTATCACGATAAAGAAAAAGTACCTGCTCCATTTCATATGCGGGATTGTTGAAAATTACTATCTGATCAACCTTCTTCAGCCGCTCACCAAGTCCGACCCAAAAAATCTTGATACCCCGTATCGAAAAGAATCCCCAAAAAGGCGGCCAATGAAAATCGCGTTTTCTGAGCCTCCTTTTTTGCTCCGCAAAATACGAGATATTGTCATGCGGCTCGATGAGATCATTTGCGGGAATAGTAAAAAAAGCCCAGGGATATTCCTGATGGTCAAAAAGTCAGCTTCCCAAAAGAAAAATATAAAAAAGCCCCGAAACCTTTGATCCGGATGGACAGAAAAGTGTACATCAGGAAGACCTATCTTCTCCTTCTTCTCATCCTTCTTATCGGATTTTCTCTTCGGTTCGCCGGCTTTCTGCGCGACGAGCCGGTCTCGTACCACCCCGACGGGCATATGCTCAAAGAAAAAATCCAGGCGATGCTGGAGTTCACGGACCGCCGTGACACGAACCATTATGCCTGGCCCGGCGAGACGATCTACAGCTTCTACACGGGCATATTCTTTTTTTTGCGCTTGATCGGGACAGAGATAACACCAAAACTTATCACAAAGACGCTCCAGTTCAACAGTATTATTTTTGGGACGCTCACCATATACATCGTGTATCTTTTGACAAGGCGCTTATACACAACACGCGCCGCCCTCTTTGCGAGCGCGCTCTTTGCGGTTCTCATGTATTCTGTCATCATCTCTCATTATGAAACAACTGACGCAACAGCGACATTTTTCATGACGCTCTTTTACATGAGCCTCATTCCCCTTATCCGGCGGCCGCACGATGCCGATTCGTCGCTTGCCCAAAGTCCGTTGTCGTTGTCTGGCAAACTTCGGATCAACAAGACGCTTCTTTTCATCGCTCTCGTCTTTGTCCTGAGCACATTCACCAAATGGAGCGGCCTCACCCTCCTCTATCCGCTTGTTGCTGCGCTTGCGCTGCACTTTGGATTCATCGATGACCTTAAGCAAAAAAAGATCAGCATAAGCAAAGTGAAGTCGGCAGCAAAAGTCCTTGCTATCATATTCATTTTTGCAGGTATTTTGTCGGTGATGATTTGGCCAGCATGGCCATTTCGGTTCATGGAGATTCTTGGCTGGATAAAATACGACTCGCTTGTTCACCGGACAGGTCATTTTGGTCTGTTTCCGACTGCGGGGAAGGGCGTCCTCGATTTTCAGCTGAGCACGTTTCCCATCCTGCGCGTGAGTGTTGGCATCGCGTTCACCATCCTCGCCTTTTTCTCTATGGCGTTCTTGTTCTTTCGGCGCCGCAAAGAGGATCTCCTTATCGCATCAAGCGCCCTTGTGTACCTGCTCTTCATTGGCATGTACCCCGTCCGCCTCAATAGATACTACGTGCTCATATTTCCCCTCCTTGCCATCATGTCCGGCGAGTTTTTGGACACGCTTGTGCAGCATAAGCAGAAGCTTATCAAAGCCGCAGGGTGGGGCACGTTTGCCGTCGTCTTTATCATGTCCCTTTCCCTGTCCGTCGCCCATGTCTCCATCCTCGTCAACGAAGACGTCCGTGTCACGGCAGGGGATTGGATCGATGAGAACATCCCTCCGGGGTCGTCCATCATGATTGCTCCTTATTCACTTACCCATGCGCTTCCCGTATTCTCGTATCAAAATTATGTGATAAACTCTGGAACCCCCGAGTACATCATCCTTCCGGAGCCGAACACCTTTGTCTATCTCCGGTACGTTCATGAACGGGATCGTTTCCGTCCTGAAGATTGGAGAAATAAGCCGCCCCCCGATGAGGTTCTGCAGTTCTACGATGCCGTGTATGGCGAGAAAGCGGGCTATACGCTTGCGAAAGCGTTCGCCGTGACGCCGCACATCGGTCCGCTTGTCTATACTGAGGACAAGAATTTGCTGTACGACCTGTGGTCGATGACTCATCCAGAAGTCCGCATCTACAAGAGGCAGACGCCGCCATCGGGCTAATCCCCCTGGCATGGAAGCAAGCAAAATTTATAAATCAAGCCGTTCGATTCTGCTCACATGACACGTGTGCTCATCACCGGTGGCGCAGGATATGTCGGCAGCGCGCTTGTTCCCTCCCTTCTCGAGAAAGGATTCAATGTAATCGTCTATGACCTCTACCTGTACGGTGAGGTGTTCCAGAAATACAAAGGACATCCCGGACTTTTGGAGGTAAAAGCGGATATCCGCGACAGGAGTGCCCTCCTTGAGGCCTCCCGTGGGTGTGATGCGATGATTCATCTTGCCTGCATCTCGAACGATCCAAGCTATGATCTCGACCCTAAATTGGGAAAGTCGATCAACTACGACGCGTTCTTCAACATCATCGACGCGATGAAAAAGAACAGGATCAGGCGGCTCATCTATGCAAGCTCATCAAGCGTTTACGGCATCAAGGAACAAAACGATGTCACCGAAGATGCGACGCTTGAGCCGCTCACGGATTACTCCAGGTTCAAGGTAGCCTGCGAGAAGGCTCTTGCCGATCTTAAGGACTGCCCATTCGAATATGTCGTCGTGCGGCCCGCAACAGTATGCGGGTATGCTCCGCGCCTCCGGCTCGACGTGGTCGTGAACATCCTGGTTATGAACGCGCTTGTGAACAAGAAGATCAAGATATTCGGGGGAGACCAGCTCCGGCCCAACATTAACATCAAGGACATGGTGCGCGTGTACGAGCTTCTTCTTGAGGCGCCAAAAGAAAAGATACATGGCCAGATCTTCAATGCCGGCTATCAGAACTACCCGGTCAGAAGGATTGCCCAGATCGTCAAGGAGGCATGCGAAGACCCGTCGATCGAATTTGAAGTCGTCCCTACCGACGACAATCGCTCATATCATATCAATTCGGACAAGATCAGGAGGGTGCTTGGCTTTGAGAACAGGTTCACCATACAGGACGCCGTCCAGTCATTGGTTGATGCATGGAAAAAAGGTCTCATCAACGATCCGCTGAACAATCCGATGTACCATAATATCAAACGGATGAAGGAAGTGAAATTAACGTAGATCATTCGAGAAAAATTTTGTTTTTCTTCAGAAACAATGTTCCGATACGGACAGGGGTCCCATAGCACCGATGTTCTGGTGTGATAAAACTTTTGAATTTTTTCTGGAGTTCTTCGTCTTCTGGCGTTGTTTTCCATGTGCCATCAATACGCTCATTCATCTCCCTGGCTAAATCGAGGATCTCTTCCGGAGAGTTTTCAACGCAATCCAGCCCATATCTTTCATAGCTAAAATTTTTCCAGTCGTTATAACTTGTTTTCTTTTCGAATTCGAGGATTTCCTGAAACGAGAGGAACCGTTTTTCTTTTTTTGACCATAATTTCTTGAGAAGAAACAAGCTATTTGACCGAAATGGCGTAAAAAGTTGCCCACATGTCGGAAAGTTGGTCTCTGCCAATGGAACATGGAACAATTCAGAGACGATGCTCAGACCAGTATTGCTTCCAAGAAAGAATTTACATTTTGCACAAAGATAAATATCCCTGAAATCCGTCCTGTGTTTTTTTGCATAATCAATTATATATGGGCTATTTGTGACCATCTCTTTCTCGGCATCGCTTCCTAACCGGATGACATATCCGCCCTTTGATGTAATGTATCCCGCGGCGGCCATGAAATTTTTGATACTACAATTCCTGTATGCATTCAGTGGGTTTACTGGCGACGACGGAAGATTCCGCGCATGGATACAAACAAACCACGCACTGTCAGGGATTCCCATCTGCCGAAGAAGTGCATACCCTTTTTTTTCCTCCTCTTCTGTAAATGAGAGATTATAAGAGGTGCTGTTGTACTCATAGTACTCATTCGAGTTTGCCGGCACAGGAAGGAAAAAAGATGATCTTCCAAATAGTGATTGATCGCTGAGTACACTTTTGATGAGGATGTTGTAGAGAACTGAAGGAGTTTGGATAATTTTTATTCCGCGTGTGCGAAACGCCCGGATGAACATCTTTAATAAATGTGCGTTCGCCGGCTTTGTGCTCGCAAAACCGATCCAGAATTCACGTGGTTTACGAGGATCATGAAGTTGGAGCCGGCGCAGGAATAAATCCGTGTTCATCGCAAGATGCCCTATGCGGTCCTCATTGAATGTCCGGAACAGTTTGATGTGCACAACTGGCTTGAGAAGATAAAGTAACATCAGAAGAGGAATAGAAAACGCGTGCGCAGCCATAAAACGGACATGGCGGATCATTTTATATCGCGTATACATCCGTTTGAGATAGTCTGTGATAGCTATGGTCATGCTTGATAAGGGTAGTCGTGCGGCTCATCTTTGGTTATCTCCTTGGCTTGAGGAGAATGAAGTCCTGCCAAGGATTGCAATTGTTAGGGATAGCAACAGGGAAACTAGGCAATTTAAAAAGTTTGTTTCCAGCCCTAAGCAACCCTACCACACGAGAGCGAAGGTAGGAAGGGAGAATATTTATAAAGAATTTGAGAGCACCCTGTTTTGCGTCCGCCTCTGGTTATGGCGGTGCATCTTGGGGTATGAGTGATGATAACAAAGATCCCTGTCAGCGACCTTGACCGGACCGAATTAACAAAAGTTCAGATCGACCCATCCACCCAGGCAGACGACTACTTCGATTACTCAAAAGCAATCGTGAAAAAGCCGTGGGGCCATGAGTTCCTTATCTATCAAAACAATCTTGTCGCCGTATGGATTCTTTACATCAAAAAAGGCTTCCAGACATCCATGCATTGCCACCCCCAGAAGAAGACGTCGCTTGTCGTCCTTTCCGGCAAGGCGGTGTGTTCCACACTCCAGGAAAAGGTAGAACGATACCCGGGCGATGGGCTTCTCATTGACAAGGGGGTGTTCCATCAGACCGAGTCCCTCTCCGAAGGCGGCATCTTTGTCATGGAAATCGAGACGCCGGTGAACAAGCGCGACCTTGTCCGGCTCAAGGATAAATATGGCAGGGTCGGGAAGGGCTATGAGACGGTAGGCAATGTCTCCTACAATCTTCGGAACTACAACTACATCTCGCTTATCGACCATGACGTATATTACAACGTGAAGAAAAAATTCGGCAAGTGTAGCATCTCACTCTCAAAGTACAAGGACAACGATGATTTCAAAGCGAATTTCGGGCTCGACGGATGGGACGCCGTAAGCATCCTTAAAGGGCAGATTCGTGACGAGGGTGGAAATGCCATCCTCAATGCCGGCGACACGCTTGATCTTGCCAAGATGAAGGCACATGGTACGATCAGCATCGACGAGGAGCTTGAGGTTCTGACCATCAAGAAGCAGGACAGCATTGTCAAGGTTTCCGATTATGTTGCCTCATTCTTCGAAAAGGAAGGCATCTCCACGGTCTTCCTGCTGCCCGGAAGCACAAATGTCCACCTACTCGACTCGATTGGAAAGAACACGCATCTTCAGTACATATCGACCCAGACAGAGCAGGCCGCGACGCTTGCTGCGGAAGGATTTGCAAAGCTCACCGGAGACATTGCCGCGGTAATCCTCTCCTCCGGGGTATCCGGAGTGCATGCGCTTGCTGGCGTCGCCGACGCATGGATCGACTCCACCCCGCTTTTGG
>CAZRZZ010000011.1:0-3720 GCA_964604755.1 uncultured Methanosarcinales archaeon
ATCCATACCTTCTTTGAGGGAATCGCCATTAGCGGCAGGCTCGTTTACGGGATTGTTGCTGAGTCAGCCATCCTTTCTCATCGGGTGAGTGTGCAGACAGTCCGCGTCATCCACCGCGTCGTCGTCACATCCGTCCAGGTCCTGCCATGGTGGGCATTGCGGCTTGCCAGCGCGCGTATCAGGGAGTTGTTTACACCCCGACAATTGACACGCGCGGAACGCCTGCGTGAGCTTGCTGCAGAAAAGAAGCCCATCCCAGTCGAGTCCGAGTGGCTCCACAAGCTCTTCCCCAGCAAGTTTGAGATATCACTTTCCTCCCGGATCAGAAAAGCGCTGCACATGCAAAAGAATGCTGCCGTGCACGTTGTCAGGACGGCAGCAGGGCGATTGGTGCTGTCCAGCGCAGCAGTCATGCGGTCCATGACATTGCCATTGCAGAAGGCATCCGCCACGCTGCGCACGCAGATGAAGCCAAAGACAAAGATCGCAAGACGCGAACCGTCAGCACCCGCGGTCACTGTAGATTCCGAATGGCTCCACGGGCTCTTCCCTGACAGGTTCCGCGTCTCCCGCATCCTGCCATTCAAGAGGACACTGCGCGAAAAGGAAGGAGTGGCAGCTCGTGCTATTAAGAAGATTCCGGAGGCTCCAGCAGCCGCCTCCGCGAAGAGCCTCTCCTCAATACGTCCAAGTAGGGTTGCGGACTTCTTCCGACGGCCTGCACAGGACGAGCAGCCGCAGGCGGATTCCGAGTGGCTTGCTACGCTCTTCCCGGAAAAGTTTGCATCCCAGCGCCAGGCGGCAAGACGGACGACGCAGCTGCCGCAGGAGGGCTCCGAGTGGCTTGGCAAACTCTTCCCTGAACGGTTTGTCCTATTACGCGAGAGAACATCGCGAAAAGAGCGGGCTTTGTCTACTGTTGATGACATTCTCCAGAATGCGCGAAAGGACATCTCCAGCGCATTCGCCGCGCCAGGCAAGCGCGTGATGAGCGTCGTTCTTGCGCACCACCTGCGCGGGACGCCGCGGCGCGAGATCATTTCCGCGATGGAGCAGCAGGGCTTTGGACACTCCGCCATCAGGCAGGCGCTTGCACGCTTCGATGAGGACCTTGAATTCCTTGACGTTTGGGTTACGCGGCAGCGGGAGCTTGGCAAGACACCAGAGGAGATCCGGCGTGAGCTTGCCCGACAAGGGTGGAGCGAAACGATGCTTGATTATCATAGGTTGCGCACATGAGACGGGATATATCTGCGTGGATGAGGCATTCGAAGAGCAAGCCTAACGAGCCAATCGAAGCGCTCTTCGAGTCCTTCCTGCGCTATATGAAAGAAGAGCGCGGCCTCGACATCGAGGATATCGCAAGGCTCGTCGATGAGAAGGACATCACCGTGCCAATCACCGTCTTTGCTCTCGACATAAGCCCGTCGGAAGCGCTTTGCAAATACCTCAAGGAGAACAGGGGGCTTTCATTCCGCAAGATTGGAGTGTTCCTCAATCGGGATGAGCGAAGCGCCTGGACAAGCTACCAGCGTGCGCAGAAAAAGCATCCAGAACCCTTCCCTTCCATGGACGATGCGCTTGCGATTCCCGTGTCCATCTTTACTCAGCGGGACTTGAGCATCCTTGAGCATGTCGTCTCCTTTGCGCTTACCCGCACCGGCATGAGCATCCCAGCACTTTCACGGCTCCTTTGCAAGCACCCAAGCGCGCTCCATACCGTTGCCAAACGGGCCGCAAAAAAGCAATCATTTACGAATAAAGGGGGTAATATAGTGATGGGGGTGAGGGATGGCCAGATCTAAAAAGGGGTTTATTGATGGCCTGCTCGCCGCCATGGTGCTAGTTTTGCTTCTGGCCGCCGGCCTTCTTACCCTTGGCAGCTCCATAACGGGCTATTCCGTCCGGGCACCAGTGTCTTCGGATCCCCCGCTTCTTTTCTTCTCCGACCAGTCTACGGCCGTGGTCGGCGAGCCAGTGACATTCACGCATCTTCCCGACGATGCGCGCGCAAGCATTACGGTCAGGGACGAAAACGGCACGATCCGCATCATCGATGGCGGCCGCGCAGTCTTCGATGCGCCGGGTGTGTATGTCATCGATGCCCTCGTCTACCGTGGCGAGCGCATGGAGCGCTTCTCCGAAACGATCACTATCAACGCGCCGCAGGAGCAGATCAACGCGACGCTTGAAGATCCTGCAAGTGACGCGGCGTTCCCTGAGGCGGGCCTTGTCCATGGTGATCCGGCAGGGACCTATCCCGATGATGGGGTGCAAGAACATGTTATCCCCATCGAATGGACGGACCTTGAAGCGCCAGCGCCGATCACGGCGGTACAATCGGATAATGACAATCCTCAAGATGACACCTCTGATACAAAGGACGAGCCAGGGGCCCCCAGTCAACCACCCATGCCGACGCTTGAGACCGCAGGAGGAGAGGTGTTTGGCTTCTTTGCGGACAAGGCCAGCGCTGATGTTGGCGACACCGTGACCTTTTACATCACTCCGGCAGATGCGCAGGCGAGCGTCACGCTCACGGATCCGTCAGGGAGTATCCGTACCATTGATGATTTGAAAGCGGTGCTTACCATGCCGGGCGTCTACGAGGCAAGCGCGCTCATTTATGACGGGCTCACGACGGAGCGCATCGTCGTGCAGGTCGTGGCAGGAGATTTACCGCTCCCGGAGCGCAACGCATCGCCTGCCGAGGACGAAGCAGCTTCACAAGCCAATCCTGCCAATCAAGCTCCACTTTTTGATCTGACACTCACGGATTCGATCGTGAATGCAAGGCAAATTCTCGAGCAGAAGCGCCGGACCGGCGAAGAGCCGACATCAGGAAATCCATTCAGCCAAGGGTCATCCGATACGATGATCATCGCGCTGCCAGCCGATCAGCACGGAGAAGAAAATCAACCTCTTGCCCAGGAAGAACCATCAGTCCAATCATTTGACATACCGATCACGACAAGCGTGTTCACCCAGGGACAGTGCGGCGGCGTGCTCGACAACGGCGATTCCGTCACGCTCACATCGAACGTCCCGGCGGCCGGTGCGTGCAACACCACGGGTATTACGATCAGCGCCAGGGGCGCCTTCCTCGACTGCGACGGCTTTAATATCACCGGCAACTCCTCGATCGGCCTTGCGAATGGAGGCACCGGCCTTGTCATCAACAGTTCCGGGAACGTGACCGTCGAAAACTGCAACATCTACAACTTCACGAACGGCATCGTAATGAACGCGACTGGCGTGCAATTCAGCAATGTCACTCTTGATAACATCAACATCAGCAATATCACCACCGGCATCACCGCAACGGGCCAGCAAGGAACAGGGTACAGCAACGTCTCGATGTCGAACATGACGATTTTTGGCACAGCTACCACCTGTATCAGCTACGCGGCTGGTGCGGGGGTGGAAACGAACTCGAGCTTCACGAACATCAACTGCATGGGAAGCTTTTCCGTCAGTTCCGACAATATCACGGTGAGGAACGTGACGATCCAAAATGGAACGCTCAATCCAGCCAGCGGAGCAAGCGACAATCAGTTCACCTCCATTAACATCATTGGAGCCGGGTATGAGAACTCGAACGCCGGAATCACCGCCGGCTCAGGATCGAACAACCGGTTTGGCAATATCACGATCCGCCACAGGTTTGATGGCATCAACATTGGGGATACCGCGCACAATGGCTCGCTTTTCTCGAACATC
>CAZRZZ010000011.1:3730-17820 GCA_964604755.1 uncultured Methanosarcinales archaeon
GCCTTAATGCGCAAATTGCGAACCTGACGTTCTACAACATCACCGTGATCAATTCAAGCGCGTCGGGCTCTGCGCTTGGCGCCGGCATCTTCTTCAATGGGGGCCTGGCGAACAACACCACATGGGTCGACATCAATTTGAGCAATTCGATCGATGACATGGTGTTCGTCGGCGGACGGAACCATACCTTCAGAAACATCTACATCTTCAACGCATCCGATTCGGATGCATTCGACTTCGGTCCTGACGACAGATCCCAAAACATCACGATCCAGAACATGACGATCTCCCACACCTTCCGTGGCATCGTCGTTCAGGGAGAGAACCTTACGATAGACAATGTGCGCATCTACAACAATTCAGGCCCCGGGGTCCTTCTCACGGACGGTGCGGACAATGTGAGTTTTAGCAATCTCACCATCTCTGGTACGGGAACTGCGATCAGTGTCTCCGGGCTTCCGGGGGTTGCGCGGTTCCTTGGCACGGTGTTCAACAACACGCTTGTGAGCGGAACCAAGACGTACGACGGAAACGGAGGAGTCGGGCCATTTTACTTCGAGAACACGACACTTCTGCGGGACATCTTTCTTGACTTCTTAAGCTCAACGCCAATCACGTGGAACAACACGAACATGACGGCGGCAGACATTGGGGTCTTCTTTCCGTTCGTCAATGTCACGGGAAGCAACACGTACTCGGTGAGGAATAGCACAACCCTCATGGTCAGCAAAAACCTCGTTGGAATCGACGTCTCGACCGCCATCGACTGGAACGTGTCGGCAAACATCACGCGCTACAATGCGAACTGCACGAACTTCATCGTTCTCTTCAACCAGACGTTCCAGGCTGCCGCTGCAAACATGGAAAATAGTCTTGTCGTTGCATCGTTCAAGAATAGTCCTTCAAGCAGCTGCGAGAGCCCGGCATCCTGCGCCAATCTGAGCTGCAACAGCGCAAGTAACATCCTCACGTTCAACGTCACGAACTGGTCAAGCTACCGCATCCACCAGCAGCCCGTCTGCGGGAACGTGATTGACATCAGCGAACGCATCTATACAGACATCAACCTGACCACAGGCAACACCTGTCTGACCATCAACAACAACTCTCTGCAGCTCAACTGCAGCGGGGTGGCGATCCGTAACGACAATAGCAGCGTCACCAATTCGATCGGCGTGCTCGCGACAGGCCGCAATGATGTCAATCTTACCCACTGCGTCGTCACCGGCTTCACGACAGACGTGAACATCACGAACATGAACAACACCCTCATTCTCGACGTGAACGTCTCGAATGCGACGGTCGGATTCAACCTGAGCAACATGAGCAGTCTGCGCATGATCGACGTGCACGCGCGCAACATCAGCAATTACAGCATTGTTGCAAGAAACATCAGCTTCTCCAACTTCTCCGGCATCCATTCGACGAACACCACAATCGACATGTTCAACCTTCAGAACTCCAGAAGCGTCCATCTGGAGTTCCTGAATATGTCGGACAGCAGCCAGGGATCGTCCACGACATATGGCGTGGAGATCCGGGCCGTGACGGACGTGAACATCACCGACGGAACGCACTTGGGCGGCAGCGGCATGCTCCGTATCCAGGACTCGTCATTTGTGCGCCTGCTCAATTCAACATTCAGGAACGGCACGACCAATGCAGGCATCGATTTCGAGAACGTGAACACGAGCATCATCCGGAGGATCAACGCAAGCAATATCACCACAGACGGCCTTGACGTGACGGGCCAAAATGTGAGCGTGCAGGATTCGTTTTTCGAGTCGAACACACAGTACGGGCTCTACATCCTCTCGTCGAATAATACAACGGTCATCAATGTTTCAGGAATCAGCAATATAAACGCAGACATCCGCATCGAGAGCTCATTGAATACGACGGTGCGCAATTCAACCGCGCGTTACGGAGAGGTCGGCGTCCAGGAGACAGGGTCGTCGAACACGACCGTGCAGAACGTGCTCATCGAGCACAACAGCATCACGGGCCTGGCGATTGGTGCAAACGCGGCAAGCAATGACGGCGAATTTAGGGACCTTACTATCAGGAATGCGTCATCATTTGGCGTGCGCATCACCAACGGCGATCGGCATTTCTTTAGGAATATCACCGTCTCTTCGACGACAATTGGTTTCGATTTTGGTCTTGATGGAAACCATACCCTCACCGACGCCCTGTTCTTCCATATCTCCCAAAACGCGATTGATTTTGGCAGATTTTCGGCGAATTCCACCGTTATCGGCGTGAATATCACGAATGCGACCACTGGCATCGTTCTCGGATCCCCTGATCACAGGATCTATCGCGTCAACATCACGAACGTGACGATCGGCATTAACGCAAGCGGTGCGAGCGCGTCAAGACTCATTGTGTCAAACCTTACCATCGCGAGCGCATCGAGAAATGGAACCCTCTTTGATTCATCAAATGCCTCTTATATGAACGACACGATCATCCGCGATAGCCTGGGGGATGGGATCACGTTGTCGAGAGCATTGAACTTCACCTTTGTGAACATCAATATCACCAACGTGAGCAATGGCGTCGTGGTCCAAGGGGGAAGCAAGGCAACCATCCGATCGGAGAACAATTCTTTTTACCGCATGCACTTCGAGGACATCAGCAGGGACGCCGTTCGTCTTCTCAGATTTTCCGTGACGACTATCATCGATGACGCGAATTTTACCGATGTCGGCACTGCGATCAAGGCAGATCGCCTAAGTGAGTTTTCGGAATTCGAGTCACTCAACGCGACAAACATCCATATTTGGAATTCCAGCATCGGCTTCAACCTTTCTGAGCTACGCGGCAACGCATCGTTTGTCACGTTCGACAATGTGACGGACCAGGTTCTCATGAGAAGTAGCGGGAGCATGAACTTCTCGAACCTCACAATCATCGGCCAGGCGGATATCATCGTGATCCAGTCGGCTGGTAATGCACTCTTCCATGACGTGAACTTTAGCAATGAGAACGCAAGCGTCATCTTCAGCCATTTCAATTTCACGGCGGGCACGACAAATTTTGTGAATGAGACAAGCTTCAGGCTCGTTGGGAACGCCTCAGAGTACGTCATCGCATTCAACCGCTCCGCCGCGCCGGGCATGAACACGACAGCGAACCTGACCATGCCATTTAGCTGCGATTCGTTCGCGATATTCTACAACAACAGCTTTGACACGAATATCAATTCGCTCAATGATACATCACTGGTAGCAAGCCAATCGACGGCGCAGGGCGGCGCGTGCGTCGGCGATGCGACATGCACGGGTGTGCGCTGCAATGCGCGCATCCTTAACTTTGATATGCTGAACTGGTCAAGCCTTGGCGTCCAGAGCGCGGCGCTGCGGCCGAACATCACGATCAGCAAGACAGACACGTCGGACCCCGTGGATCCTGCCTCTCTCTTCAACTACAGCATCAACGTGAGCAATATTGGAACAGCGACTGCGTTTAACATCACGGTCATCGAGAATTACAGCTCGATCGTGGCATTTGTTGGCGCGAATCCGGCCCCAAACGCGAGCGACAACACATGGATCATTTATACGATCGGAATCAATGCGAGCTTCATCATCAATATCTCCGTGAATGTGAGCGCTACGGCCTGCGGCATGACCATCCTCAACAAGATCAATGTCACCAATTATACGAATAACACGCTCGGCCTCTTCGTTGATGCCGCAAATGATACGGAGAACACCGTCGTTTCTGCCTGCGCGGGCCCGACTCCAAGCGGCGGAGGGGGCGGAGGCGGTGGTGCTTCACCACCCGGTCCGCCACCAGCCGGGTTTTTCGCTCCCGGCGAAGAGCCGGCCGCGGAAGAAGCATTCGTCCCCGGTGAGGAGCCTGCCGCAGAAGAAGAGGAGGCGTTGGCTGAAGAGGCTGCCGCACCATCAGAAGCGGCCATGCCGTCAGCTGCGCCATCCGGCGCGCCGGCAAAGATGTCTCCTTCATGGGCGCACATGACCATCCTTGAGATCCGCAAGGCGAGCGCCGCCTTCTTCCGGGATAATAAGCAAATTGATACCATCTCTTTCCCTGCCGGTGAGGCCGTCACGTTTGACGTGCTCGTCCATAATCCACAGAAATCGCCGATGCAAGGGATCTTCCTTGGTATGACTGCCCCTGAGGGCGTCGAGGTGGTATCCGTCTCCCCGGAGCACATCGATGAGATTGGAAGCGGGCAAGAGGCCATCTTCCATCTTACGCTCCAGGCGGCACAGGCGCAGCCGGGCGCATCGTTTAGGCTCATTCTCGAATCCACGGAGGGCATCCAATTATTCGAATTCGCTGCGGATATCACTGCCGGGCCCCCGGCAGAGCAAAGACCTCTTCTTCCCGTCGCGCCACTTTCTGCGCCTTTTTTTGTCCTAAGCTTGCCAATCCTGTTCCTCCTTGCGCGCCTGCTTGGATTCAATAGCCGTGTGCAGGATTTGGCAAGGAACATCCTTGGTCTTTTCTACAAGACAACAATCGCCGACGAAGAGGGCTTGCGGGAAGTGATGGTCAGGAATCTCCAGCGCAAGTATTGGCGCATCAAGGTGACGCGCGAGGTGTACACGAAATACCACAAGGCGCTGCGCAACATCAGCCCAATTTTCATCTACTCCCGCGACAAGAAAAAGATACAAGACATTTCGCACCGCTACAAAGTCGATGTCGAGCACGCCACACTCCTCCTCTTTGCGTTGCGCGTGAACAACGGGCGGATGTTCACCATGCGGGATGTGCACCCCACAATCAAGGCAGAGTACCGGAACATCTCCTTTGAGAACCCGCTTGAGAAAGCCGCAGAAGAAAAACAAGGCTTCCTTAAGAAGTTGTTTATGCCATCCGCACCGCGTAAGATCGTGACAGAAGCGCCTCTGCCAGAACCCTCGAAGGATGCGGCGATGGCAGCACAAAAGACGCTGCCTTCGGCTGCTGGCGCACGCGGGTGGTCGCAGGCCCGCTTCCTGGCGAAACTCTTCCCAAGAAAAAAGGCTACCCTCCTGCAGAAAGGAGAGCCAGCCACTGCAGCGAGAATCCATTTCCCGGATCGTTTTTTTGCACAAATCAAACCACTCTTTGTACCAGTTCGGGCCTTTGCCCTGGAGCAAGCGGCCGCTCTCCGGGTAGTCATTGGCCTCATTGGATCCTCACTTCGCAAGCTCGTCATCACTTCTGTTGATGGGGTTCGAAGATCGACGCGTGCTCTTGGACGCCGGTCCCTGCATCGTGCAGGCAGTACCGCGAGCAGTGCCAGGAAGCAGGCTTCCGGTCTTTTGGCATCTGCGTGCAAAGCCATGCAACGGCTCGTGCACACCATTGCTGATGGCGTTCTCATCGTCGACTACGTCATCCGGATAACCTTCCGTGGCATGGCAAAAGCCACGCGTGCCGGCACGCGTCATCTGGCGCACGCTACACGCAGGAATGTTCCCGTCCTTTGGCATGCCGTTTGCAGAAATGCCTATACCGCTACTTTGCCCTCGGCAATGCTTGCGCACCAAGCGGCAAGAAATATCCATGCCCTTCTCCGTCCCGCATCAAGTGCCATCATCGCCTTCATCAGGAAGGTAACTTCCCGAAAGCGCGTGAAAGAAAAACCAGCGCATCCAAAGCCGCAACTGCCTTCAAAGCAGGAAGATCTCTCTGCATTGCCACGAATCATACCACAAAAGAACATCGCGAAACGGCACGCATGGTTTAGGCATCCATTCGCAAAGCAAGGGCCGGTCCGCAAGCCGATCCTCTCTCTACCTCCGCTGCCAAAGCGGGAGGGGGAGATTGTGCAACGCCGCATGTTTTTCAAAGGGGCTAAACTGCACGATGCGCACGATGTATGGATTGCGCGCCTATTCAGGAGGCGACGGCCACTGAAGCCTGACCTTTCACCAATGGCTCTGCCACGGCGAGGAAAAACCTCACTTGAACGGATCAGGGAGAATCTTGCACGGCGCTTGCCGCCAACACAGGAAAAACTGCTCTTCTCAAAGCAATCGGCAAAACCGCGTGCATTCACGTCCGTCCTTAAGAAGGTCCGGTATGACATGCAGAATATCCCGTTGCCGCAACGTACGCGAAGAAAGGAAGTGTACAACGCGCTATCAGCATTTGAAAGGTACCGTGGACAGCAACCACAGCAGCCGCAGCAGCCGCGGGTGGGACTTCCACGGGTTGAACCAAAACGGATGGCACCGTCACCGCAGTTTGACTCGGTGCTTGAGAAGATACGGCATGACCTTTCAGGCACGGCAATGCCGACACAAAGTACGCTTGCAAGCGACGTGCTTGCATGCGCCAGGAAAGGGATGGGCCCTTTGCAGATCATCGCCAACCTCAAAACGAAAGGATACGATGCAGAAGAGATCGACACGGCGATCTCCCGATTTAATAAGGATATGGAACTCATCGACACCTGGGTTGCGCAAGCGACAAAACTTGGAAAGAGTGGCACGCAGATCGAAGAAGAGCTTCGCTCCCACGGCTTTGCCAAAGAGCTCATAGCTTATTATCAGCAACGGAAGGTACCGATGATCAGGCGCAAGGCTTAAATAGATGCTTTCCTTTGAAAAGGTACATCATTAAAAGGGGTGTTAACACATGGTCAAAAAACTAAGGGTTGCGGATTCTTCGCGTGCAGGCCGCTATGCGTTCATCGCCGGCGTGCTGCTTGCGATCATTATTGGATTCTATTCGGACATGGAGCCAAACGTGCGTTATGGCGTGTCGGTCGTGCTCGTCCTGCTTGGCCTGCTTGTCGGATTCCTTAATATCACGACGGCAGAGACGGTGCCGTTTCTTGTCGCGGCGATCGCGCTCATGGGCGGCAACACGATTATCGCCGTCGCTGTCGTGCCGGGATTCCTGGGCGAGATCCTCGCGAACGTGCTTGCCTACATCGGACTCTTTGTCGCTCCGGCAGCACTTGTCGTCGCGCTCAAGACAATCTATGCGCTTGCTGAGCGTCGTTAACTCTTTCTTCATTTTTCTCATCTCTTTATGCTATTTTGGGTACTTTAGTGAAGATATGTACTTTTAGTGGGGCAGCGCCACAAGTTTTATAAATGGACCATATTCTCACTTTCGCCGGATGCTGGAATGTGGGGGTGCTTCCCTGAACCTCATCCACGATGGAAAAGAACGGAGGCAATTCAATGGGATATCTCAAATACGTCCGGGACATGTGGAAGAAACCAAGGGCGGCAAATCCCGAACTTTGGAAATCACGCCTGATTATGTGGCGGCGTGATCCAGTCACGCTGCGCATCGAACGGCCGACACGGCCGGATCGTGCGCGGAGCCTTGGCTACAAGGCAAAAAACGGCCTCATTATCGTGCGCCAGCGCGTCTTAGCCGGAGGGCACGTGCGTCCGGGAAAGCCGGGCGGTCGCCGGCCAAAGCATAATCGCCGGCGCATGAACCTTGCGCTCTCGTACCAGACAATCGCCGAGCGGCGCGCGAACGACAAGTATCCCAACTGCGAAGTCTTGGGCAGCTACTTTGTCGCAAAGGATGGCAAGAACCACTGGTTCGAGGTCATTCTCGTCGATTCTGCGCATCCCGAGATTAAGGCAGACCCGCAGCTCTCCTGGGTCGCAACGAAGGCGCACCGGGGCCGCGTGTTCCGCGGCCTTACCGCATCGGGAAAGCGAAGCCGTGGAATCCTCACGCGCAAGGGCAAGGGTGCCGAGAAGATCCGGCCAAGCATGCGTGCGCATGATCGGCTCTCGCACTAGGGGACTGAGGTTAGATCAGACTGAGGTTAGATCGTGGAGATCATCCAGCATACACAATCTCCTGATTTTAGGGTATTTGAAGGTCCGATTTATCAGGCGATGCCAAAGCTGATCGAGGCTGGTTATGTTCCGGCGAGTGCCGCACAGATCATGCGCCATCTGCTGGGGGTGAAGCTGGATCGTGATCCCCTTCGTCCTTTTGGCCAACCGTATGATTCCGGCGATGCGATCATCTACTATCCGAATGGGCGGGTGAATGACAGGAAAGTGAAGCTTGTGTGGGATTCACGGCATCTGTGCGAATTCACTCCTAAAAGCGAGTTGTGCTCGATCGCCGACGGAGCGCTCGTCCTGCCGGATAGTGCATGGAAAGCGATTGATGGCGAGGTTCTTTCCATCACATGCCTCCGAGAGTATTGCGCCGGAAAGTGGCTATCACAGCGTGAAGCGCTCAATAATCGCGTCTGGCAGTGGCTTGCGCGGGACGACAAACACCTCCTTAAGGAATATGCAGATCGTGTGTTTTCTATTACCAAGTCCCGTTATCATGCTGACGAGGCGATGGCATTGTACCTCCAGAGATATCCATCTGGTTTTGCGCCTGCATTACAGTTATGGTCTCTTGGCGGTGATGGCAGCGCTGCTCTCTCCAGGCTTGACCGGAAGGATGGCCGGCTGGTAGTAGGGGTGCTGGAAACGCAAAGCGCCTCTTTGCATGGCAACCAAGGGGGCTTGGAGAAGAAGCTCAGACAGAAAGGCACGCCGCGCAAGCGCGCCAAGCGAAAACATGAGCCGTCCTACGAAGCGGTGCATCCGCCAGAGCTGCTAATTGAATCTACGCTTGCGTACGCAAAAGGCTTTGTCCCTGATAAACTCTGGAATGATTTTGAAGCTGGTTTGCGTCGACGCTGGAAGAGGTAATCACAGTCTTTTTTCTATCTCTTTTTTCATCGAGGAGATATAGAGATCAAACTGGAATTCGACGTCCTTCCATGTCTCTTTGCTCACATCGAGCCCTTCGTATTTGTTCTTGTTGCGTATGGTGCGTATTTTCTCAAGAAATCCCCGGTCAAGATCCAAGTCGGCAAAATGAAGGATGATGAATGCAAACAATCCCTGATGATTGCGTACTTTCTGGCGCTCAAGCCGCATCAATTGGTCGCAGAGCTCGCGGAAGACGTCGTAGTGGACGGTGAAGATCACGCGCCAGCCTGGATCCGGCATCTTTCGCAGCTTCTTTGCAAAGGCATAGTCTTCGAGCGTCATGCGAAGAACTTTTCGCACCTCATCCTTGTCGAGATGCGCCTCTTCGTACAGTCCTTTTGTCGCAAGTTCATCAAAGACCTCCAGGGCCGAACGCTCTTTAGGCATGGATCGCAACCTCGAAGGGCTCGAAGCTTTCGGTGAGATGGAACCCTTTTGCGATGTTGGTGATCACCTTCGGATCAAGGTGATGCTTCATCTCCTTGGGATTGGTGTAGGAGAATATCTGGATCTTTCGTTCCAGTTTCGATTCGAACGGTCGTTTGTCGAATTCGCTGTCATCCCCAAAGATGAAAATGTCAATATCACTTGATCTGCTCCAGTCCCCCCTTGCGAAGCTTCCAAACAAGATGGCTGTTTTGATACCTTTGCAGGATGCTATGTGTTCAAATAAACCTGCCTCTTCAAGCAGAGATAGTCCGTAGAGCCGTTTTTCGGAGCGAAACTTCAGGGAATCGCGTTTGGCAAGATAGTATGGCATCTTTCCCCTCGGCTTGATACGTTTGATGAACCCCTCTTTGCATAACTCCCTCAGAAAGTGGTGCACGCGCTCACGGCTCATGCCAGAAGACTGCACGAGCTCTTCAAAATGCCATCGTTTGAGCGTATCATTGAAAAACAGCGGTTTGATTGGATCCATTTTATTTAGTATGAAAAATCAAACTAATATTCAAATTTTATGGGTTGCCGTTTTTTCCCAAACGTCATCGCGACAAGCAATGGAAATGCGATCGTCGCATCGCATGCAACCTTCACGTTCGGTGCATCAGTTAGGACCTTGCTCCACGTCACGGCCTCATCCACTGTGGCGCCGGAGTCAGAGCCGTCGAACTCCTGCGCCGTGTTGATATACACGACATAGTCAAGGCCGTCCTTGAAGATGTTCGCATTGAGCACGTAGTGCTTCGCAACACCGCCGCCAAGGATGATCGCGCCCGTCTTCTCCTGCGAGAGGACCTCCTTGACCATGCGCTTATTGTCCTCGACGATGTCAATCTGGAATTCCGGGTGCCGGTTCTTCAGGAAGACAAACAGATCCCCAAGCGCTCCATCGCCAAGGGCGGGGCAAAACACCGGAATATTGTTTTTTGCAGCCCAATAAAGGATCGACTCCTCTTTCTTGTCGCCCTCGACGGATCTGCCAAGCTCATGCAGTATCTCGCTTGCGCACAGTGCGCGTCCGCGCCCCTTCTGCTTTTCAAGGACGTGTTCCACAAATCGGTTCATGAACCGCTCAAAGTGCAGGTAGCGTTCGTTGGGGATGAGGATGTTGCCCGCGCGGTTGATACCCTTCTCGTGCAAGCCCCGTCCGGCAAGGTCGAAGCGTCCAAGCAGGAATGGCCCCATCGTCTTGATGAGGTCTTCCTCGATGCCGCCCGCCGTCGTGACAAAACAGCATATGTGCCGATGCTTGACGAGGTAGCGGATGATATCGCGGCAGCCGGACGTGACAAGATTCGACGTTGCGGCAAGGAAGATGCCGGCTCCGTCTTTTCGCATCATCTCCACGATGCGCGCGGCCTGAGCAAGATGGCTTGCCTGGAATCCCGTCGTGAAGAACGACTCGAAGAATACGTCCGCGTCAAAATCCTGCTCGAAGTCGTATCCCGTAATATGGGGATAGTGGTCGATGTTTGTGGACTCTTTGAGATGAAACTTCTTGATCTCGTCAGCTGTTTTGTAGGACTGTTTCATGGCATGCCTCCGGGAAATGATAAATGGATATAATGTGGATGATTGAAAAAACGATGATTGCAAAATTTCTGGAACGACAAGGGACGAGAATCAGGATCCGAATGCCCGAACAGGATCAGTCGCTTTCATGATGTCAGGGACTCCCGGGAGGTATTTAAGACTTGCGTTAGAAGCGCCGGATCCGTGTGGTAGCGTATCCTCCAAGAACCAGTGCGGCACCGATGAGGAACAGCAAAAGGCCGATCACAAAGCGCAGGAAAGTCAGGATGAACTCGCCCATGAGCATGATTCCTCCGACGATGAGCGCGATGCCAATAAGAAAAGAGATGATGTTCCCATGCCTCATCGGACGACCTCGATATCATCATTTTCCGTGGTGCCTGGCGTGATCTCAAGGTCGATCTGCAGTATGCGCTTTGTTTCGTCGCGGATCACGTCAAGATAATCATCTGTCTGCATCGATTCGAGCTTTCGTTGCATATCTGCAATCTGCTCTTCAATCGCTTCGCTCTTCTTGCCCAGGTGCGTTAGGCGGTAGTCAAGATCTCCCTGCTTTGCGCTTGCGCGGTGGTTCCGGATGCGCCTCCCGATGTCCATGGCGCTTTCTCCCAGGATGTGAAGCGCCTGCTTGTAGGTGATGAAGAATTTCGCTGTCGCCTCATCAAGGCGCGCAAGCGCCGTCTCTTTCTCCCGGTCTTTGAGATCGACAAGGTCCGCACGGATCGCCCGTGCTGTCCTTTGGCAGACATCGACGATCTGAAGGACTGGGTCGTTGGCGATCGCTGCGAACGGGTCGGCAAGGTACGCATCGACGATCTTCTCTTCTGAACGCTCGATGTGCACAAATTTGCGCAGTGCGCGGTCGATATCAGAGAAGAATGTTTTGAGGACCTCGTGCTGTTTTTCAAGGCGGCCCTTGACATCCCCCTCCTGCTCGTAGAGCTCAAGCAGGCTCTTGTACTCCGGGCTTTTTAGGTACGCATCAAGGTCCGCTCTCGTGTCGGTGATATCCTTTTGTGCAAGTTTCTGCTCACGCTGCAGCCCCCCTATCTGTCGCTGGATGTCGGCCTTGCTCCGCTTGGTCTTGCCAAGCGTGATGATCGTCTTCTTGAGTGTCAGGAGGTCCTCGTACTCATTTTTGAGAAGGTTGCGGACGGACGAATCGATCTTGCGGATGCCTGCACGCACCGCGCCCGCCTCGTTTGCGAAGAATTCCTGCAGGATGTAGTGGCTCTTTGCGCTGGACTTCTGATACTGCGACATCTGCTCCTCGAAATCCGCGATGAACTGTTTTGTCGCCTCCATCGTGATCTCGATTGGCGGCTGGATCGCATCAAGGAGTACCCGTGTCATGCGCACGTTCGCCTCGCGGTTGCCCTGCATGACCTGCGATGCCTTTGAAGGGATGTTCTCATTTTGGAGCTTTGCCGCTTCAAGCGCCGAAACGAGGCCGCGCGTGTCTGCAATATGCTGCTCAATTTCTCCGAATTGGCGGCGAAGATCCTCCTTGATCGAAAAGAACTGGTCCTGTGAAATATCAAGGAACCAGTCATAGAGGTCTGCCTCGGCGACCGTCGCCTTCTTTGGCTCTTTCTTCCGGAACAGAAACGACAAGAATCCCACGCGTCCCACGGCATCCCCCAAACGCTGTGCGTTTTTATAATTTGTTGTGCAGATAGGGCAATTATTTAAAGAGGGTTGCCCACCAGAATCTGATGGCATCACGCACCGCGGGCATCAAAAAACGGGCGATTTGGCAAAGGGCGCTTGCGCAGGAGAATATCCAGATCTATTTTGAGGAGGCAAAAAAGCGCTTTGCGACGGCACCTGACCTTGCGCACCGCTACATGCGGATGGCGCAGAACATGGCGATGCGATTCCGCGTGCGCATCCCTGTCGACCTTCGCTTGAAGGTGTGCAAGCACTGCCGGCATTACCTTGTGCCGGGCCGGAATGCACGGATCCGTGTCGAAAAAGGCATGCGCATCATCCTCTGCAAGGACTGCAAGCATATCTCGCGCTTTCGGTACAAATAGGGCGTGTGGGGTGCTTCCCGACGCGTCTGATCTGCGTCTTTGCGCCAGGTGACGACAAACTTTATAAAAAACCCGCAGTGCTCCCCCGCATATGACTGGGGGTTATCCGCGCACTATGGAGCAGTTGCATGTCGCGCTGCAGAACTCGTTTGGCGGGATAAGAAAGGACATCGAGGATATCCGCACGGCGCACGCGTTTCTTGTCAGGGCAAACAAAGAGCTTGCCGACGCAATCGAGCGGACACATAAGGAAGCAGTGAGCGCGGACCAGCTTAACCTTCTGAAAATCAAGCTTTCGGATGCAGTCGAGGAAGCGAAGAAAGCAGCAAGCGTCGAGAAGAAGCTCGATTCTGCAGTTGATCGCATCGATAAGCGGCTCCGCGCCATCAACGAACAATTCGCTCTCACGTCCGACGTTGGAAAAAAGGTTAGCGGTCTTACGGCAAGGCTCGATGAGCTTGCGTCCAGGAAGCAACAGCATCTCTTAGCCGACGAGTTCAACACCTTTGTCGACGAGCTTAATTCTGAGCTCCGACGGCTGCACGACCACATAGAAAGGCTTGAAGGGCATGGCGGCCGTGTCGTCGACATGCGTATCGATGAGCTTCGCCACGAGCTTGACTCCGAGCGCAGCGAGATCAGCGAGGCTGCTTTGCGTCTTGAAGGGATGCAGGAAAAGTTCGTCATGGTGTCTTCGATGGAGCATGCGCTCGACGATATCAATGCGGAGTTCGATGCGATCAAGGCGGACGTCGGTGGCCTGCGGCGCGATATCAGCTCTGTTGTTGAGCGTCATTCCCTTGCAAGAAAGAGTGTGCTGCAAGAGAAGAAGGGATCGTTAAAGCAGGCATCAAAGATGGTAGTCGATGATGATTTGGATATCGAGGTTATCAAGACAGAAGGCGGGCCGATGGAAAAGCGAGAGCAGCGCCCGCTCTTTTGGGGGAATGTGTTGATCGCCCTGGCGTTTAGCTCTCTCTTCGTCTCTGTTTTTCTCACGTTTCTGCGCAAAACGCCGTGGGATGGTTACGTTTTATGGGGCGGCGGCATTGGCTTCATGGTGCTCGGCACGATCCTGCGCATCGTCGGGATCGTCAAAAGCAAGAAGGAGTAATACAGCTATCCTTGCGGATATCGCTTTCTGGCTGTTTTTGTAACCAATACAGGTATATCTTATTTTATAAGTTTATTTTATTATATAATATATTTTATTAACTTTTTATCTTATTTAAATTCATAAAATTGATAATTTTAATACTCTTATGGAGAATAAACATTTCTTCTATGCATTTTAACTATTTTTTTGACATCTATTTTCTTACATTTTATGCTAAAAATCGAAATTTTTATATAC
>CAZRZZ010000012.1:0-15494 GCA_964604755.1 uncultured Methanosarcinales archaeon
ACCGCAGCATGATTGTGAAACTTGCGGATCGGGTCCATAACACCCGTGACATGGATGCCTCCCGTTTTTCTGTCTCGAAGCGGTTGTATGGCATCGGTTTTAAGAACGCCTATTTTGTGCAGCACCTTGAGCACAAGCTTCTGCGGCAACACCACCGCTCGCTTGATATGGCAATTTGCCTCAACCTTATCATGGACCTTCGTCTTGCGACGCTCTGGCAGCTGCTTCTTGACGAGGAGCGCCTGCGCAACGGCCTCGGGGAGACTGCTGCCAAGAATATCGAGCTCCTTGTTGAGGAATACAAGAAGTCACCAGCTTTCCGGCAGGTGACGCCGGCGTCGCGGGGAAACCCTCTTGACGGTCTTCTTGAGCAATACAATGCAAAGGTGCATGGTGATACAAGTCTCTTTTCGTTGCTTGATAGCAGGCCGGATCTCCAGTACCTGCACGTGCTCACCTTCCGGTCGCTTTCCGAGAACTACCTTGCGTACGCGGCAGGGCGCGGACCAGACACGCGCTTTTATGTGTCGAATTTCGGACTTGGCTTTGCGCACCGGGGACGCGGGCAAAAAAACGAATACAAGAAGACAACGCTGCGGCGGATTGTCGGTTAATCGGCAAGGATCCGTCTTGTCTTTGGCATGTAGTTTCGGAGCTCTTTTCCGCTGAGCTTTCCGCAGCCCATATAATTATTCTTGTGCCGGACGATCTGGAATTCCTTTGTCACTATTTTGGTCTCTACATTCCGGCCTTTAAGCCATTCACGCGCGTTGCGCTCATCAAGGTCAATGATGTTTTTTGTGGCGTGCGAACCGAGAAGCTGGGTGCCCTCTACCGAGAGGCGCATCTCGTTTGGATTTGGCTGCTCAAGGATGTAGAGGCCTGCCGCGTCGATCCGAAGGTTCTGATCGAGGGCCTTTTCGATGTCGCGATTCACAAGAAAGATATTATTCTTATTATTTCTGAGAAGCACGCCGTCAGGTTTTTGTGCAATCCCCCACTGGACCTCGACCATCCTCCAGATCTGCTTTTGCTCTTTTGAGTTGAGGATGGTAAAATACATGAGGCTTGGAGAATGTCGGTGTTTATAAAGAAGATGGGTTTTAGTTATCACTATAAAGGGGTTAAAATAGAAATACTTAAATAGGTATAGTATATTTTAACTTAAAGGGGTCATTTGGCAGGGGCTACAAGGGACTAAAAGATTTACTCTGGTAATCGTCGATGAGAACACTGCTAAAGAAACTGTTTGGGCCATCGCTTGAAGAGCGATTCTTGCAAAAGCTCCACGAGGCGGACCTTGAAGACTTCCAAAGATGGCATGCCAGTTTGCCGGATCTTATGGATGACGCATATGACCTTGATCTTCAATACCTCAGGGAAACGGGAGCGAATGTCGAAGAGTTTGATGACCGCTACATCGTCGTAAGCGCCCTAAGCGGCCAAGAAGCGCAGGATGTCGGTGATATCGCCGCAGAGTATGACATAACCAAGCAATACCTCGCTGCGTCTGAGCGAATTCGTCAACATATCGATAGTTTGGATCCAACAGACCCTGCATCTGTAGAAGAGCTTGCCCATATCGAGCAGACCATCCAAAGGCTTTATGGGCATGACCATAACGTTGCGCCAAGGAAGGCAAGCGGTGTGTATAAGGTAAATCAGGTAAAATAGGGTTTTGACGATCGCCCGGTCCACTTTAATAACTATAACTACCGATTAGTAGTTAAATATAGAAACCTTTAAATATAACCCCTACTTTCAGGTATCTTTGGGGTTAGGACACATTCCAAACAACCAAAGAGATGACACAGCAAATGGCACTGGAAAAACAATACAGGAAAGGAATACTTGATAACATCGCCGATGCGGTGAGCGGATTTGCAAGAGATATGTATGCGACTGCAAAGAATGCACGCAATGCGATAAACATCATCTACGCAGACTTTCTCGGGTCGCTTAATTACAGAATCGACCCTGATTTTCACAAGCCATATATGGAAGTCTCCGATAAGAATTTCTCCAGGGTCTGTCGCAATTGGCAGGAGGCCCTCGCTGGTCCTGATGCGGACGATGCAGGCGAAGTTGACTTGCAAAGATACGAGGCAAGCATTGGGAGATCGTACCCTTGGGAAGATCTTCTCAACGACCTTGAGAATGATAATGCGGCGGTTCTTGCGCGCAACGAGACGCGCAACTCTTTGATTGATATTGTACGCCTTCCCGACGGAGCGATTGATGCGTCGGAATACAAACGCCTCTGTGATGAGGCTGATATTGGCTATGCTTCCGAACAGCTCAAGCCGTGCGCGCAGCGCTATTCCGTCAAGAGCGGCATTGTCATCGATAATGAGTATGATGTCCGTGACCTTTTCTGGGAAGGCGCGACGGGGGATGGTAATATTGAAATTTCCCTGGACGACCTTAGCAATGACAACGCTGTCCTATTCAAGGCTCCTGTTACCAATGATGACCAATGCACCTCTATCAGCGATGGGCAGTTGCTTGAATGCGACCTGTACCATCTCATCGGCGCGGATGATAACAAGGTTGTCATGCTGCCCGGAGTGGCGGCGGCTCGCAAAGAGCAGGTCATCAATCGGCTCTACGATGCCATCGACGATGCGTCTAGCGCGTACGAATTTGCAAAGGAGTCACACGTGGAAGCTCCCTATTTGTGCGTCATTGATCAAAAAATCGATGAGGCTGCAGTGCTTGTTTCACGTCTGGATCGCAACAAAACGTATGCGTCTGGAAAGACTGCCTCTGATTATAGAGCTGTTGCTGATAAGCTCGATGAGATGAGCAACACTCTCTACGACATCGTCACGGCAAATCTCATCGCTCGCGAACTTTCGGAGGCGCCGGCTGAGGAGAAGAAACCGGTTGCGGTTCCAAAGCCAAAGCCGCGATCTTCGGATACTGTCAGTCTTGCACCAAAACTCTCCTACATCGCGATGTACGGCGCGCCGCAATAGTTCATTTTATCTTTTTCTACGAAACTTTTTCTTCCTATTCTCGCTTTAAGCACGTCCTACAGCCATCTCTCTTATTGAACTCTCTCCATTCGACAGAGAAGTCCATGAAATCTATCTCGGCAAAGCGGTTGTAGTTCACCTTCCCCTTTCCGATGATATGCTTGAATATCTCCATCGCCTGAAGGTTCGCCACCGCGCCGGCGATGGGGCCAAGACTTCCCGTCTGTGTGATGTCCTTTATTTTCTCCAATCCTCTAAGCGGATCGTTTTCTTTTTGGTATTCGAGGAAGCAATCAAAGCAGGCAGTCCTTCCAGGGATGATGACGGGTCCGACCATGCCAAGATGCATATTGTAGCCACCAGCAATGCTGTAAGGGATGTTCCATCGATTCGCGTAACTGCTGATTACCCTGCTTGTCTCTTGGACGGAGGGCGAGTCTGCGCAGTTCACGATAAACGTGGATCCGTCGATGATGTCGCTAAGGTCCTCCTCTGCGGAGACGAATCTTTTATAGCATGTGATATCCATGTCTGGGATTTTCTGTCTGATCGCATCCACTTTAAATGCTCCGACATCTGCAGATGTGAAGTAGAGCTGCCTGTTCATGTTCGACTCGCAGACATGGTCAGGGTCGACGATGCGCAGGTGTCCGATGCCGACCTGGTAAAGCGCATTGACCATCCAGGTCCCGATGCCGCCGACGCCAAAGATGGTGATGGTGGATCCTTCAAGCCGCTTTTGAAGATCCATCGTCTCTTCCCATGAGTCTGTGAGCTCGTCGATAAATGCGATTTGACGCTTGAACCTTGGATTTTGTCCCCTATCATCATATCTCGTGAGCACGCCTATGGCTTCAAGGGTATTGAGGCACGCTTCGATGTCCGAAGGATGATAATCCCGGAGGCGTTCAAGGATTTTCTCGATGTCCTCTTGTCGCTTTGCTTCTTCTACGATTGTCTTTGCTAAACTATCGAATTGGATACGCCTGATTTTCCTTGTCGATGTGAAAACTATCTGGTAGATGTCGTCTGTCTCCTTGAGAAGGTAGACTGATTCCTTGAGCTTCATCTTCATCTTTTTATCCTCTCGCTGTATTGTATTTTTCCTTTCGTCGGTCCAATGAGTATGGTACCTCTCGAATCGCAGGGGAAGATAACTTTGTAATCTGTCAGGCCCGTCATGAGCAAAGAGTTCTCTTGAAGGTGCCATGCGCCGATGATGATGACCACCGGCTTTTTTGTCTTCCTCTGATACCCCTGTATTTTTTTGAGATGGTAATTCTGTCTTTTCTTTACAATTTCCTGAATTTCCTTTTTCTGTGCATTAGTCGGTTTTCCTTCTACAGCATTTTTGAGATCGCCAGTGAGCCCAAAATTATGAAAATCGATCCCGATAAGCCTGACTCCTCTGTCTTGGCAGAGTTCGATGAGTTTCTTGACCTCATCAAATCTGACTGTGTCGGAGATGATTCTCTTTTCGAGCGATTCCTTGAATTTTCTTGGCGTGTCAAGGCGGATATCCTGGAGGGACTCGGCAAGGACGACCTCCGGGTCATACGCTTCGATAATCTCTTTTTGCTTTTGGAAATCGTCGACTGCCCCATGTGTGTCGCCGATAAAAAGAAAAGAAAACGGTTCCATCTTACATCCAGTATCTAATGCTTGTCCCGCCAGGAAATGCTCTCTCTTCGATGACAGAAATGCCGGGATACGCTTTGGCGTGATACATTTTATCTCGTCCAGCATGATCGGTTTCCGTGCTGTCAGAGAGGCGGTGTGGCTTCAATGTTTTTTCAAGTTCCATGGTTGTTCCTCCTTGGGGTTTTTCGGAAAGAAACGCCTGCCCCAATATATGCGTTCCTCAAAAAATTCCGAAATATTTCCGAAACAAGGAGTTGTTAGAAAAAGTTCCGATTATACCATCGAAATCCGAAATATTTTCAGAAATATCGGATGATACAGATGATCGATAATTAATAACTCAAATCCCCCATACCGGATTTCCCTTTCTCATGATTGATGCGATCTCTTTTATGCACGCGGTTTCATCGGGCGTTAAGTGTTTCTTGAATTCCTTCAATTTCCGAAAGTCCTCTTCTGGTATTGCGGAGTAGAGCATGTCCCCTTCGTGGATTTGTCTTCCGACGGTCACGCCATCGAGCGATACGGCAAGCTGCGTCCCTTTTTTTGCGTCGGAGACGCTTTCCTTCTCCCTTTGCATGCTCTTGATAGTCGCGACCGCCTTGCCATCCTTCATGAGAGGCATGCCGGTCCGCGCCGTCCCTTCCAGTATCTCGCATCCGACGACCGCCGGATTGCTCTGCCGGAACACATAGCCGGGCAGGATTTTGATCTTGCAAGGGCGCACGAGGTCTTCAAGTTCCTCTGCCTCGAGCGCCTTTACCCTCTGTTCCTTCCATTCTGCGTACTCGTCCAGAAGCCGGTAGATCACATCGCTTGTGATGATATGTACACTCTTGCTTGCGCGCCGGATCTCATCAGGCGCCTTGATATTAAATCCAAGGACTACTGCGAGCAGCGGATCCTCTTCGACATTTGATTCTGCGTCGATGACATCTTTTTTTGTGACTTCACCGACGGATGCTTTGCGCACGGGGATGCCCTTCTCGCGCAGGAGCACAAGCATCGCCTCCAGCGAGCCAAGTGTATCTGCCTTTATGATCAAGCCTGCCTCGCCGGTCTCGATGAAGACCTCTTCGACCTCGCGTTGCACATCATGCTTGACATCCTCGATCGTCTCGTCCGTCGCCACGTACACAGGCATGCCGGACATGACATGTTCCATGTTTGGCGCCGCAATCTTCACGCCGGTCGCGGCGGATGCATGCCTGATTGGCTTGAACTTGCTCTTCGAATCCCGCATCTCTGCAAGGGGCGCCGGCTCAAAGAGCGCGCGGACCTTCGTTGTGATCGGCCCATCGATTCCACCGATGACGATCTGGTCGTTGACGGTGATTGTCCCATCGTAGAGGATGACATCCATCGTCGTGCCAAGCCCCTTTTCTTCCTTGACTTCGAGGATCGATCCTTTGCCGGGGCCGTCGACGTGCACGCTAAGCTTTTCTTCAAGATATTTCTGTGCAAGCCCGGCAATCACCATGATGAGCTCCGGAATCCCCTCGCCCGTCTTTGCGGAGCACGGCACGATCGCAAGCTGCTTGGTGAAGTCATCCACCCGATCGAACCGCTCGCTTGAGAGGCCAAAATGCTCATGCACGGATCCGACGATCTGGTACATGCGCTTCTCGAACGCCTCCACAACACTTGCGTCCTGCGCGTCGATGTCCACAAGCAGCTGCTCTCGCTGTTTTTTCCAGCCGGGGATGAGGTCGAGTTTGTTTGCTGCAATCACAAAAGGTGTCTTTGATGCCTTGAGGATCTCGATTGCCTCTTTTGTCTGGGGCCGGAACCCCTCATTGATGTCGATGACGACGATCGCGATGTCCGCGAGCGCGCCGCCGCGTTTTCGAAGCGATGTGAACGCGGCATGCCCCGGGGTGTCTATGAAGAGAAGGCCGGGGATCGTGAATTTGGTCTTCATCGAAGAAAGCAGGCCGCCGCAGATTTTCTTGATCACGTCAAACGGGATGATCGAGGCACCGATCGCCTGCGTGATGCCGCCTGCCTCGCGCGCCGTGATAGCTGTCCCCCGTATCTTATCGAGGATGCTTGACTTGCCATGGTCGACATGGCCAAGAACACTGCAAATCGGGCTGCGGACGGTCATCGTGCATCACAAGGTAACAGAAAAACAAGGGGTTTAAAAAAGTTTGGAAATGGATCGCAGGAGCGTCACATCTTTGCGGACGTCGGCGCTTCTTCTTGCGTTTGCCTTGGATACCAGATGAGGTTATCGATGAGGCCCTGCATCGTGGAACTCTCGAGCATCTCGAGTTCATCGTATACTCCATCAGGGTCTCGTCCGCCTTGTCTATCATGGTTATCAATCCATCCCCTGTCTGCATTGCCGTCGTAATTGACGTCCTGCACGAGCACCCGGGTATGTATTGATTGCCCGACGGCACGGATATCCGGTGCAGTCGTGATCTGCGTGTTCACGATAAGCCGCATCAGGTCCGGTTTGTCATCGTCGTTCGTGTCCGCTGTCCAAAGGACCGCATCGTAGCGCGGGCCGGTGTCACCATTCTGGTACGGCATTCCATCCGCTTGCAGATGACCAGTCGTCCCGATCCCTTCGGGGAGACGATGGTCTTGCGCAAAATTGATGGAGCGGCGCTGTGCCCTTCTCCAATCATATTCAGGTATGCTCATGCCTGTTGCGTGCTGGATGATATACGTCACGCCGCCGCGCTCGTATCGTACTGCATCGGTGTTCGTTGCGCCGCAGCCTGCAAGTGAGGCGGCGAGTCCCAGTGTCGCCAGTATTTTTTTCAAGTTCATGGTGGTACCTCTTTGTTTCTCCCTCATTCGTACAAATCTTCTTGCACTCGTTGTTCTATAAGCAGGTCTACAATGTATTCCTCGAGTTCGACGGACACGGGCTCGTCCCGGTCGTATCGTCCGTCGTATCCCGGGTTGCCTCCTTCATTATCGACCCACGCATAATCCATGTCCCCGTCCTGGTTTTCGACATGGAAGATGACGCGGGCTTTGAAACGCGGGCCGTGATAATACATCTCCGGATTGACGATGCGGGTGTCGATGGTGACACGAATATAATCAGTATCTCCCTCGCCAGTCGTGTCCACACCTTCTGCAACCATGTCGTAGCAGGGCTGGACCAGGCACCGGCTTGCATCTCCCGCAAGATATCCCACCGTCGCGTATCCCGAATTGAGGCTGCCCCAATCGTCGATGTCAATGGCTCGCCGCTCTGCCTTGCTCCAGTCGAGCTTTGGCACGCTTGTGTGAAGCCTTTGGCCTCCGCATGCAGACAAGAGTGCGGCTAATCCCATCACCACCAGCATTCTTGGTCCTTTCATGTGTTGTTCCTCGTTTCTCTCGTTGCTAGTGCCGATATGCAAATCTTCTATCGAAGCGCACCAAATTGTTTCCAAACTCCCCCGGCGGCAAGAAGATCAGCCAGTGCTCGATGAGCTCTTCCATCGTCGCGTTGCGGATCTCGTCGTCCTGTTGCATCTCATCGTACACGCCGTCCATCCAGCGAGAGCCATCAGTGCCGCGATTGTCTACCAAGACCGCATCAACGCGGCCGTCGTGGTCGCGGTCCTGCACCATCGCGCGGCCGAGCATAAGCCCGCGTGTCATGAGGGGGTCCGGATGCTCGATCACTGTTGTATTAAATGTCACACGGACAAGGTCGTATTGCCTGTCACTATTCGTGTCGGCAAGATCCATGCACATGTCATACATGCGGTGGTCATGCCCCGGAATGTTTCCCTGCGTGCGCGTTCCCTCTGGCAAAAATGATGTCTCATTAAGGTTAAGGTAGCGGGCGTCTGCTAATCTCCAGTCGATCTCGGGCACGGTGATGCCATTATCCTGCCCGACGTATCTTATCTCCGGCTGCACGCAGTCGCGGTAGCGGATGATGACGCGCTCGATCGACGCGCCGCAGCCAAGAAGCATCCCTGCAAGGCCGAGCGTCGCAAGCATCTTTTTCACTCCGAATCGCCCCCGACAAAGATGATCCAGTGCTCCAGGAAATAATCCATCATTATTTTATGGCCTCCGTTTTCGACGGCGCGCTCATACGTGCCATCAATGCCTCGCCGATGCCCATCGTAAATGTCAAAGGTAAGACGATCCGCGACCCCATCATAATTATAATCCTGCAGGATTGCTCTGCCCTGCTCGACGCGGCCCCATGCGTTCCAGTCCCGATGGCGGCGGATATGGTAATCAACCGTGAGGCGTGCAAGATCAACGTGGCTGTCAAGATTTGAGTCGACAAGATCCATGCGGCAGTCATACCTTTGGCTCTCGTGTTCGATGTGGCCGACGGTTTGCTCGTGTGGTTCAAGGAGATCGCTCTCGTTGAGAATAAGGTAGCGCTGTTCGCCGCGATCCCAGTCCGTGTCCGGGATCCAAAGCCCGTTTGTCTGCTCAACATACTTGACCGCGGGAGGATCAATCGCCGGTCCGTGCGACATAAGACCCGTCGGGTCCTCGCTCATGACTGCTTGGAACATATCCTGCTCCAAGCGTCGCTCATGGGCCGGATGGCTTCCGTGGCAGCCAAGCATGAACACTACGGTGAAGAGGGCATTGCAGGCACGTGCGGCAGCTTTCATGGGGTCTCTGTTTCAAAAAGTTTTTTGTACTCGGGAACATCATCTGCTGCGGCAGTGAACGCGTCCATGCGGTCCTTTGTGAGTGGGTGGTCGAGCATCTTTTCAAGGACGGGGAACGGAATCGTTGCAAGATGAGCTCCGGCGGCTGCGGCCTCGGCGACCTGCACGGGATGGCGAAGCGACGCGGCAAGGATCTTTGTTTCATACTCTTGTATTCGATAAATCTGCGCGATTGTCTCGACGAGGTGTGCACCGCTGACCATCATTGATGCTGAATCATGAGCGATGCCGTAATGCCCTTCGCTTTCACCTTCGCGGGGATAATACCCAAACTTGTCTTTTGTCCGGCCTGTCTTTGGCGCGATGGCATCGTCAAGCCCGCCTAAAAACGGACTTGCATATGTTGCGCCGGCCTCGGCGGCCATGATTGCCTGCGCCGGCGAATGGACAAGGGTCACGTTTGTCTTGATCTCCTTCTTTGAAAGGTGATTCACCGCTTTGATGCCCGCATATTTATCATCCCCTTGTTGTGTCCATGGATTGATGGGGACTTTGATAACGACGTTTTCTGCGACACGATTGAAACGCTCCCAGAGCACCGTTCCCTCGCGGATGAGGCATGCATCAAGCGTCTCACCCTCATGCGCTTGGCCGATGACCTCAAGGCTTACGGTCCCTTCGCTGTTCCTTGGCGCTTTTTTCCTGACAAGGTTGAGTATCTCATCAAGGTATCTGCCAAACGTATCCATACCGTGCTTTTTCGCTGCCTTTTGGATGAGGGCGGGGTTTGTCGTGATCCCAGATACGATCCCCCAGGAGAGTGCCTCTTTGATTTCGTCGATGTCCGCGCTGTCGATGAAGATCTGCATAATATCCTCTGCCCGGGAGAGAGAATACATCTATATAAAGCTGGTCATGCACGTTAACAAACTTTTTATACGCGGCACAAGCACCACAGATTCGAACTTGTCGTTGAGCGTTGATAATAAGTACTGATAACAACTGATCTGATAATAATAGCCAGGTGGGCATCATGAAAAAACTCGTTTTTGGACTCTTGGTGTGCGTGCTTCTCTTGAGCACCGCTGTGGCGGCAAGCCATTCGAAAAAAGCCCGCATCGGCGATGTCACATTCGATGATTGGTGGCATGACGACGCGGTCTTCCATGTGAATGTGCATGGTCTGGGTGATGATGCTGATAATGCGGACAATGCACATATCATCGTGTGGATCCCAGAACTTAATGTCTATGATATCTCCCGCTCGTTTGCAATGCGGGACGATGGCCCGGATGGCAAGCTTGTCTTTGTGCACTTCTCTGAACGGCCGGATGCAGGCTGGTATCTTGTGCGCTTCTCGCTCACAAGCGATGGCGTCAGAGACCACAAGTGGCGATGGGTCTGGCTTGAGTGATTTTTACCTTTCTTTAAATTGAAAATAGTATGACAAGTTTTAAAAATAGAACTACCTTGAAGGCAGGATGAGGAGGTTAGCATGGTAACTGGAACAACAATTGGCATCATCATTGGTGTAATCGTACTGTTGTTTATCATCTACATCTACAACAACTTAATCAGGCTAAAACTGCGGGCAAATAACGCCTGGTCGCAGATTGACGTGCAATTAAAGCGCAGATATGATTTAATTCCGAATTTAGTAAGTACGGTCAAAGGTTACATGAAGCATGAAAAAGGTGTACTGACAGAAGTGACCAAAGCACGAACATCTTTAGTATCGGGATCGATGCAGGCGAAAGCAAAAGCTAACAACCAAATTACCGAAGCCTTAAAGTCCATCTTTGCCGTTGCTGAAAACTATCCACAGTTGAAGACTAACGAGAATTTCAAGCTCCTGCAGGAAGAATTGGCTGGAACGGAAAGCAAGATTGCCTATGCCCGGCAGTTTTACAATGATACCGTGATGCTTCTTAACCAAGCAATCCAGTCATTTCCCACCAATATCTTTGCCAAGCTGTTTAGCTTCAAGGAACGGGAATTCTTCCAGACGACGCAGGAAGAGAAGAAAGCCGTTAAAGTGGAGTTTTAGGCCATGGGCATTTACGAAGAGATCGCTTCAAACCAGAGCCGGACCTTCCTGCTGATATTTTTCTTTTTTGGATTAGTGATTTCCTTGGGATTGATCTTGGGATTGATGTCTGGCAACAGCTATTTTGGAATTGGATTAGCGGTCGTGATTGGCATACTATATTTCTTGTTCAGCTGGTATGGCGGAGCGAATGCCATTCTTACGATGATGCATGCCAGGGAAGCGACCAAGCCAGAATACGCTCATCTGATCAATACGGTGGAAGGGCTGGCGATTGCCGCCGGATTGCCCAAGCCGCCAAAAGTCTATGTGATTGAAGATAGCGCGCTCAATGCGTTTGCGACTGGTAGAGATCCGCAGCATGCTTCCGTAACTGTAACCACCGGATTGCTGAAGAAGTTGAACCGGCTGGAGTTAGAAGGGGTGATTGCTCATGAAATGTCCCATATCAAGAATTATGATATCCGCGTAATGATGCTTGCAGCAGTGATGGTAGGATTAACAGTATTATTGTCGGATTTCATTTTGCGCAGTTTCTGGATTGGTGCGCATGGCCAGCGCAGGGAAGGGAATCAGCTGGGGCTGCTGTTGATGGTGGTGGGGATAGTGTTGGCCATTCTCGCGCCGTTGATTGGCGAACTGATCAAATTATCTATTTCGCGCAAACGGGAATTTCTGGCCGATGCCGATGGCGCATTATTGACACGCTATCCGAAGGGACTAGCGGATGCTTTGCGAAAAATAAAAAGTGATCCTGATCCGTTAGTAGACTATGCCAACAAGGCCACGGCGCATTTGTTCATTTCGTCACCCTTCCGCAAAGGGTTCTGGACAAAGATTTTCAACACGCATCCGCCGATTGATGACAGGATTAAGAAGTTGGAACAAATGTAATGACTAAAAAACTCTTCTAGGGAAGCATCTGTTACACGTAACCAAGATAACGGACATTAAGCTTATCGGCTATTATCAGAAGGTAATGAAAAGTACGTGGCAGTAATTGCCCTTTTAGTTAAATTCTTCTTTTAGTCCTTCAGAAGGTTTGAATTTTTCTTTTCTAACTTCATTGGGATTCTAGACTGTAATGCTCTTCAAGTACTGCTTCTTGATCGCATTGTATCCTTTGTCCGTGACAGTAATTGTCGTCTTGTTGTCCTGGCGCTTCTTGTGCACAAGGTTCAGCTCCGCAAGCTTATTGACGTGGCGGGACACAAGGCTAATCCTCCTTGATGGCTGGTCGTGCGGGTACAGCTCCTGCGTCAAGGCCTTGAGAGAAACATGGGAAAGGTTATTCCCTTTTGCAATCTTTGTCGCGATGAGGAGCACGCGCTTTTCCTGGTTGGTTAGCTCATAGTGCACATGCACGCCTGAGTGGCTGGCCTGCGGACCTGTGCCGCGATAGACCTCGACAAGCGAATCGAAGATTTCGATGATCTCCTTTCCCTTTGCGGTGATGGAGAGATACGTCTGCCCTTCGGCTTCGTCAGTCGTGATGAGTTCATCTTTGCTAAGGGTTCTGAGGGTATACTCCCGCAAGCGTCTGCCGGTCTCATTGCGCACCGCAGATAGCTTGTACGCATACGAGGTTTTCTCGACGACCTCTTTTTGGTACAGGAATTTCAGGAGAGTAACTGCATCACGGTCCGAGAGGAATTGGTAAAGGCCCATATCAAAATCGACCTTGCACTCCCTTTTATTTTTTGTCGTCTTTAAGATGCGCATACCCAAAAGCAAGGTTTCCACTGTATAGGAATGAACGTCATCATCGGTAGTATCGGAAACATCGGAAACTGTGGAAAAAACGGAAAATTTAAATATCCTGCATCCTCTAGACGTGATGGTGGTTGGGAAACAACAATGGACGCGGGACGGAAGACGACAAAAGCGATGACGTTTGCGAGCGTCCTGAAGAACCAGATATACCAGAGGCGGGATGCGCTCTATGCGCTGACACCTCCATCGGGGTTCCTCCATCGCACGGAGCAGAAAAATGAGCTCGTCATGGAGCTCACGCCGATCCTCATGGGCTCCGCAGTCACCGGCGTATTCGTCTACGGAAATCCCGGGACGGGCAAGACGGGACTCATCCTCGATTTACTCGCAGAGCTCGAGGATGAAGCACACAAAAATCAGGTCGGCCTTGCAACCGCGTATGTGAATTGCTCGGAGAATCGCACGGAGACCGTCATCCTCCTTGAGGTGCTGCGCCAGCTCAATCCGGACAAGTCATATCCGAAGATGGGCTGGAACCGGTCAAAGGTCATCGATGAGTTCACCGATGCCATCAAGAAGAGCGGCGGGCAGGTGCTCATCGTGCTCGATGAGGTGGATTATGTCCTCAAGGAAGAGGGGGATGACATCCTCTATCGCCTTGGCCGCATCAATGACGCAAGCGGTGCGAGCGTGTCAAGCCTGCTTATCTCAAACGATGTGCGGGTTTCAGATTACATCAAGCCGCGGACGGCAAGCACGTTTGGCCGCGTCAAGGTCATATTCAGCCCCTACACGGCCGACGAGCTCAAGGACATCCTCTCTGACCGCGCGCAAGCCGCGTTCAAGAGTAGTGTTGTCGGACCGTCTGTCATACAGAAGATCGCCGAGATCGAAGCGAGCCGCGACGGCGATGCGAGAAAGGCGATGGAGCTTTTGGACAACTGCGCCAAGATTGCGATTGCCAAGAAGAGAAAAAACATCACGCTCGACCTTGTCGACGAGGCCGATGCGTTCCTCGAGCGCGACCAGATGCTTCACGTCATCAGCTCGCTGACACAGCAGCAGAAGCTTGTCTACCTTTCCATCCTCAAGCAGGAGAAGGACATGATGGGGGGCCAGGACGCATACTATCTTTACCTGGAGGTGTGCAAATCTTACAATATCAAGCCGCTTTCCGAGCGCCGCGTGCGCTCGTTTGTCGTAAACCTCAAGGAGCTTGGGCTTATCGAGAGCGAGGTCGGATGGCTTGCAGATCTCAAGAAGAAGACACGCAAAATCCACGTGACCCTCGAGCCCGCATTGCGTAACAAGGCAGTCAAGCTCCTCCGGGATTCGCTTTAGCTTTGCATGTTTAGCTTTGCGCGTTTGCACACTCCCAAGGACGGCAGGTCCTTTGGGCGCCAGAAATCGTTATCCATCGCTAAATGGCGATTTCCTGGCAACGCCATGGGGAAAAAGAGGTGAGGACGGACGTTCTCACATTGGAGGCATGTCTTAGCGTGAGCTTTGGCATGAACCTGGGTGGTTAGGTCAAGGGGGTTTCCGCCTTCGGGCGGCCCCTCTTTTTCCATAACAGCCGCTTTCAGAATCATTCACTTTCAGAATCATTCAGAACAGTCTGGATCAAGAACTCAAAGAGAACGATGACTGATGACAACGATGATCGCACGCTCAAAAGGCGCCACAGCATTAAGCCATGCTGCCATCATCACCTCGTGCGCCTTTTTTATCCGAATCAGTAATCGGGCAAACTCCATCACCTCAAATTTGCCCGATTACTGGTTTTTCTTGTCCCACCCCCTTATCCGAGCGGGTAAAAAAGTATTCTTCGTCGCTTCCGTGCCTTTTTACTGGTTTTTCATCTTTACGTTCATCCTTGACATCTTCACGGTGCAGCTCTTCCTCCTTGCTGTGCTATGCTCTTACTTAGCCGCGCTCTGTGGCGACAGAAACGGCATTCTTCACTTGACATCGACTCGTAATGTTCCAAGGACGAGATGGTGACCCGCTGCGTAATGGTTGTGGTACTGCACGAAGCGCTGCACTCCTCGTTTTCTTTTGACGATCGTCAATGCGTCAGTTGATGGTGCAATCGCATGATACAATCCGCTACCGTCGACAAATATGACTGATCCCCCTGCACCGGCAGCAAGGCCCTCTATATCAAAAACGATGTCAAAGCGGGATTCCTGCGCCCCCTCTTCATGGCGTAGCGCATAATCTCCTGCATCGAAGCGAAACATTTTTGCATCGATTCTTCTCACTTTTTTTCTGATGATAAATGACATAAAGTCAAGAACCTTCGCTGACGAAAAGAGGGTTTTGAGCTTCGGAGGGAGTGGCGCTTTTGCATAACAATGATTAATTGGGTCGTCATCGCGTGAAAACGAAAGTTTTGCGATCTCTCTTCGCAGCGCCAAAGACGCTGTCTTTGAAAGAAATCCTCCAAGCTGCACGCTTGGGAGGCTCGCATCCTTCCAGAATGCCGTCTTGATCGCAGGCCTGTTCTTCATGTAGTTA
>CAZRZZ010000012.1:15594-17698 GCA_964604755.1 uncultured Methanosarcinales archaeon
GCTCGCATCCTTCCAGAATGCCGTCTTGATCGCAGGCCTGTTCTTCATGTAGTTACCCTGCGTAGACGGTTCCTCAGCCATGGAACCACCCGCTTATCGCGATGCGCTGCACATCCTGCAAGACTTCGTCGACCTGATGAAATGAGACGGGTGCGACCTTGAAGAAGGCGAACATATTCGCTTGAGGCATGATCCTCTTTACGATTCTTGTTGGTCTCCCGTTGCGCGATTCATAGAGGCAGAGTGCCCCTCCATCCTTTTTCTTAAGCGAGGTAAAGTAAATCATGTACGCAATCGACCGTCCCTCGAGCTTGTCGTCATGGCAGAGCAGGTGGTCCGTGTCCCCATATATCGTTCCCGCCATGTCGATGACGCCAGATTTGATGCGAACACCGGAAATACTCTCCAGATAGAAGCAGAATGCGCGAGAGCTCAGGAATGCACGGAACGCCACGAGAGTCTTGCTCTGTGATGACACGAGGTCTTTTGTCTGTGAACATGCGAAGAGGTCCGACTCCTTGCGCTCGAAACTCTCGGAGGATAATGCGATAAGCACGTCAGCGATTTTTTCTTCTACAAAGAAGTTGGGCAAGGCGAGATGCTCGAATGGCCTTGCTTTCTGGAATCGCCTCTGAAGCTGCAGGATCTTTTTGTCGTCAAGGTATACCGCCTTGATCCATTCGTGCAATGCCATCCATCACCGGTCAGAGCGCATCATTATATACTTTGCTCCGACCAGAGAGCGCTGCAGCACCCCGCTTTACACATTCAGGACAGGGCCGAACCTGCCGGCTTAGTAGAAAGTAGAGGGGGGTTTTTAGCTCCTATGTTGTAGGAGATTAGTCTGTTGTATATTTCGGCGCGTTGTGCGCGCCAGGTGCGTGCACGTATGTGTACGCCGAATAAGCGTTTTATTGCGCTAAACAAGCTTTCTACGATGCTTCTTTGTCAGTATAAACAGTAGTCAAAGCAGTCTCTTAGCTGTTTGCGGTATCTGCCTCTTCGACAGCCTTTGCGTGTTGGTGTAACACTCCATATTCCTTGATCTCGCAGGTAGTTGTGGAGTGGTTTACTATCAAACCCTTTATCCATGAGAACCCCATCCGGCAAGACTGGAGAACTCTCAATTAGATAAGGTACATCGCACTTCTCTCCTCGTGGTCTGGCTCGCACACGCCACGATAAGAATTTCCGTCGAAAAACATCAACAAGAACAACCTCTTGTACAGGTCTGCTGACCTTACCGTCATGATCAATACGGTGCAAATAGTGCTGGCTCGGATTGCTCCGAGCCATGGTTGTTCCATCAATAGCAGCAATCTCGCAAGGCTCTTCACCAACACTAGCTACTCTTAGAGCATCCCAAACCCAAGCAGGCCACTTCGCTAAAGCCTTCTGCCATGCAGTCCAATGCCTCTTGACATCATGATAATCAAGCATGAATTTAGAGGCCCTACGCCAAGCAGGAGCATGATTCGTATACTCCAAATGACAAGCATAAACAAGCCACGCAGGAGTCTTCTTAGGACCCTTTCTGTTAAAGAAATCAGGCAAACCAGCCTTCCTCCACAAATCAAAAGCTTTTTGCTTTAGTGTCTTATTCTTCATCATGGTGGGGTGCACTCCCCACCCCTATGCAGCCTAATGGCTGCACGGGTTAATCTTACTTTCTACAAAGCCGAACCTACCGAAACTTTTAAAAACATAATCCTCCATGAAATACTACGAAAAGAGGTGATTCCATGGCAGGGTACGAGGATTTTGTTCACCTTTCTTATCGTCCCAGGGAGGACGATCTTATCTGCAGCTTTAAGGTCAAGGTCCCCGCGTGGGAGAAGCCAAAGCGCGCAATAGGAGCCGTGGCGTCTGAGAGCAGCGTTGGCACGTGGGCCGGGGTCAAAGCGCTCCAATACGACCATGTGCAGCGTGTCGCGGGAAAAGTCTATGAGATTGCGCAAATCAAGGGAAAGAAGCGGCAGTACTGGGTTAAGATTGCGTATCCCGTCGACCATTTCGAGGCGGGCAACATGAGCCAGATCCTTGCCAGCATCGCAGGGAACGTGTTTGGGATGAAGGCCGTCGAAACGCTTCGCCTCATGGATAT
>CAZRZZ010000013.1:0-7252 GCA_964604755.1 uncultured Methanosarcinales archaeon
TCAGTCCCTCTTTCTCTTCCTGTAAGGGTGTCCATCGATGCAGACAGTGACAAGAAGCGTGCTTCATCTCCCAAAACGCAGACGCTCTGCAAAGAAGGGGGATTACGGGCGCGTCCTTGTTGTTGCAGGATCTGAGGATTATCCCGGCGCCGCCGCGCTCTGCACGCGCGCATGCCTTGCCGCGCTTCGCGGCGGATGCGATTACGTCACTCTTGCTGCCCCAAGCAAGGTCGCGTGGGCCGTCAACGCAAAGACCCCGGATATCGTCACGAAAAAGGTCAGCGGGCGACATTTCACCCTCACGCACGTCAAACATATCATTGCGCTTGCCAGACGGCATGACGTGCTGTGCATCGGATGCGGCATCGGACGACGATATGATGCGTTTGTGCGCAAGGTTGTCGAATCGCTTCCCCATATCCCAAAGGTCATCGATGCGGACGCGCTTAAAGCAATCAACCTAAGGCGCGTCCATCACGCGATCCTCACGCCGCACAAGGGGGAATGGCATCTGCTTCGCAGGAATGCAAAGATCCCTGAAGATATCAGGAGCGCACAAACGTTTTTAAGCGACAACGTTCTCCTCCTCAAAGGTCCGACCGATTTTATCATGTCGAAGACGCGTATGGCAAAGAACACGACAGGCTCTCCTGTCATGGCAAAGGCCGGCACGGGCGATGTCCTTGCCGGACTCTGTGCGGGCCTGCTTGCGCAGACAGGGGATCTGTTCAGGAGCGCAAGCGCGGCTGCGTACATTAATGGCAAGGTCGGCGAGAGGCTCGAGAAGAAGAGGGGGCGCACATTTATAGCGTCGGACATCATTGATCACCTGCACGAGGTGCTCCGCTAAGATAACAAGGCGTTCGATAGCAACCTGATCATGGACACCAGCGAAAAATCCCGGAGTCTCCCGGAGGAGAAAAGAGCAGAGCTGCGCAAGATCGCATACGCGCTGAGTCCTACCGTCCAGATCGGAAAGAGCGGTTTCACGCCGGCGGTCATCAGCGAGATCAAACGCCAGCTTATGCAAAAAAAACTTGTCAAGATCAAGCTCCTCAAGGGGCTTCTTGACACGATGCCAAAAAAAGAGGCAGTCGACCTTCTTATCCAGCTCACCGATGCGGAACTTGTGCACAAGGTTGGCTTTGTCGTCGTGCTGTATAAGCGCTAGTCCAATGCGAATCTTCTACCTTCTATATACGCAGCATTTTATACTCTCCTTTGCTCATATGGGGCATGCTGTCCAGCCAGCCAATGTCAAGCCTTATCCGGGAACTTCTCGAGCGCAACCCAAACCCGGATGCGCGCATGCGCGCGTACATCGCCGACCTTGCACGTCTTGAATCGTTCATCCGCACCGAAGGCCCCCAGTCCTTTCGCGCAGGCATCGACTTCTATCTTCTCAAGACACGCTACGAAAGAGAATACATCGAGATGCTCCACGACCTCAAGCCGGAGTTCTCGAAGAAGGTGGAGGAGTCGTGGGCATTCTTTTTTCAATGAACGCCGGCTACCATCAACGGAGCACAAGATTAACTTAATAAACATTAAGTGTCCTCTATCCCCTCTTCCATGGACAAGCACACGGTATACAATGCCGTCAGCGGGACGATCGGCATCGCTCTTGCGGTTCTCTTCTTTCTCATCCTCTTTGGCAAAATCGATGTCGTCGGCCTTGTCGAGGAGAAGGGTCTTGGCGGAGCTACCTCAATCTTTGAAGCACACTACCTGAGCGCCGCGGATGCGAAAGCGTATGTGGCTAAGTTTCTGGAGGGATCGCCGCGAGCGCTCGCATCAAAGCTTGGCCCTGCTGCGACAAACCTTGGTGTCACCGCAGTCGCGCCGGATAACCTCTACACCCACTCGACGTTCCGCCACAATGGCGGGCGCTGCGTGCGCATCGGCATCATCGATGACGACACGACGGAGAAGGTAGCGCGTATCTTTCTCTTCGTCGATCGGGACGGCATCGTCCATGTCGAGAATGATTGTTAATCACTTGCTAACGCTAGTTTTATATATTCATCTTCGCTTAGTTCTGCTCACGTGATAGGATGGCAAAGCACGACCTGCACAACCCGACTGGATCCGACGTGATTGCACAGAAGCTCCGTGAGGAACACAAGCAAAAAAAAGCAGAGCCGGCAAAGAAGCGACAAAGTCTCATTTCCTTTGAAGTCACAAGCGAGCCGGCCCAAAGGCATCCGCCGCAGAGGGCATCGAAGAGCGTGCATGCAGCGCACGAGCAGCACCCGGAGAGGACGAAAAAAAGTGTGCGGACTGCCGCGACGGCCGCTGCCGGACCGCGCTGGAAGCGCATCGCCGTCATCGCCATCATAATTCTTCTGGTAGTCGTTCTTTTCACGAACAATTATCGAAAGAATACGTATATCGAGGATCTCAAAAGCGCAAACGAGGAGTTTGCGCAGGCCTACGAGGGGCAGCAGGGCAAGATTGCGGAACTTGAGGAGCGCCTTGGCGAAACTGGTACGGGATCATGATGAGCAGCGCCGCGGCAGCGTAACATTTATAAATGTATATTGCGTAAGCACGTCAAAAGAGGGATATGATGGCACTTTTCACATTGCACAAGGTGTTCATTACCGAATTCTTCGTGAGCCTCGTCATGCTCATCGTTTCGATCGTCCTCATCGCGAAGCATGAGACGATCAAGAGGGAACGCCTTATTGCAGGTATCATCTTGCTTCTTGGCTCGGTTGTCATACTGCTTGTCAGCCTGCTATACATCTACATCGTGACGACAGTGCCGGAGAGCATCCAGGTCCTCTAAACCTTTAAATAGGGACTATCCATCTTTGTGGCATGGTCGCGCAACGCAACGTCAGGAGATTCGCCAGGAAGCTGGATGACGGCGCAGGGTCAGTCTGGTCCACAGAGGAAGAGCGCCCTTCCAGCACGCGCAGCGACATTTCGGATGTGACGCAGAAGTTCAGCGGATTCGACGACGCGCCCGCGGACCCGCCGATGTCATGGTGGCAGCGCAGGAAGGAGCGGCGCATCCAGGAACATGGGGTGCGCAAGGCAACAGTAAAGCAGCAGAAAAGGGATGACGGGGAAGATCAGATGCCAAAGAAGAGCACGAAAGAGAAGCTCGACGAGGTCTTCGATGCGCATGATGACAACGAAGATGAGCAAGAAGAGGATGAGGAGCCAGACGATGTCTATGCAGACAGCGTCGATGAAGACGACGAGGATGACGAAGACAGGGAATCGCAACGGAACGTCAGGCAGGTGAAGATACCTTCCTCATCATCGAAGCAGAGGGTATCACGACAGGAAAAACATCTCAGCGTTATTGAAGCGAACATCAAGAGAAAGGAGCAAGAGCTTGCCAGGCTTATGAACGAGGAGAAGACGGAAAAAGCGGAGATCAAACGGCAGAAAAAAGAGCTCAAGCAACAGCGAAAGGTGCTCAAGCAGGATGTTCAGGATAAGCAAAGGGAAAGGCAAGGCTCGCGTCATCCGATCATCGCGGGGTTTCTAATGGCGCTTGGTTTCGTTCTTTTTTTTGTGCTCATCGCGGGTATTATCTATACAATCACGCTCGCAACAGGACGCCCGTTTGATGAATTCATCCGGCTCGTCATCAAGGTGTGAACAATGCGGCAGACAACACGGCAAACCATGATCACGGTGCTCTTTATCGCAAGCGTCATGCTCGCCGCCTGCCAGGCAGAAACGACGGGTGATCAAGACACCGCGGCATTACCTTCAACAACTGATGGTCAAGAAACACCGGGGAGAATCATCATCGAAACGCCGCCGGTCGAGCCAGGAAGCATGGATAGGGCACCCCTCATTGAAGAGAGCGTTATCAAGGGGTCTTCACAGGAGCAAACAGGGCCAGCGTCCGCTCCCATGATCACGCTGCACCTTCTTGACATCGGCATGGGTGATTCCGCCCTTATCCAAACCCAGCGCGGAGCCAACATCCTCTATAACTGCGGCCGCTCCGAGGATTCAGAGGAGATCAAAACCTATCTTGAGGACCATGGCATAAGCAGGATTGATGCGCTCATCGTCAGCCATGACAGCCGTGAGGTTGTCGGCGGATGTGCGCCGCTCTTTGATCGCTTTGATATCAGGCGCGTCTTTACCAATGGCAAGTCCGGGGAGTCGGAGGAATATGGCCGATTCGAGTATAAGGCGATCCAGGCGGGCGCGAAGCGCATCAGCGGCGCAGAGCGCATTGTCATCGATGAGGATGTCGTGACCATACTTTATACCGCGTTCGAGCGCGGCGGCACGCAAATGCGCCACGTATGGGACGAGTCGCTTGCGCTCTGGATAGGTTATGATGATGTTGGCCTGCTCCTGCCCGGCCATTGCCACCAAGGCTGTGAGAAGCGCCTACTGAAGATTGAGGAAGATCTTCAGGCAGACGTCCTTTGGGCAGGCGACCACGGCCATCATGACGCGACGACGGACGAGTTCCTCGACGCGGTCAACCCATCGATCGTTCTTATCAGCACCGGACGCGAGGAGAATCCGCTTCGCCTGCCGCACGAAGACACGCTTGAGCGCCTGCATGACCGGGCGATCCGTGTTTATCGCACGGACACATCCGGCACAATCATCGTCACGACCGACGGCAAGGAGATTGATGTGCAGACAGAGCGCGCGGAGCGTCCGCAAAAGGAGCCTGTCATCCGGCCCGTCGTTGATGTAACGGCCTGCCCGTTTGCAAGCGAGCGTGGGCGGGAGGATTTCTATGCGGCTGCATGCCCTCAGGTCGCACGCATACCTGCGGCAAGCATGGAATGCTTCCTCTCCCGTGAAGCAGCGCAGGCACGCGAAAAAGTCGAGGCGAAATGCTGATTGCGAACTTGGCCGATCACCCGCTGATCATCCTAATCCGATCAGTACGGCACCGATAAGGATGACCACAGCGGACGCGATGCGCGGCAATTTTACCGCTTCTTTGAAGATGACAATACCGACGAGCACAGAGAAGAAGATGCTGATCTGGCGCAGCGCGAAGATGTAGCTTAACCTGTCCATCGTGAGCACGACGAGCACAAGGCCGTAGCTGAACAGGTCTCCCATGGCTATCTGGAGGATTGAACTCCAGCGCGTCCGCATTTCTTGGATGACTGGTCGTTTGAGCATTTTTGGCGCATAGACAAGCACCGCGACGAGGATGGAGATGTACATGAAGAGAATGGGATGCGTCGATTCGACCGAGAGCTTGCTGAATGTGCCGTACAATGCGTTAATGATCGCCACACCAATCGCGAGCAATGGCCCTTTTGCGAGGAGCGCGCGCCAGTCGAATCCCTGCATGCCAAAGATGCCAAGTAGGATGATGGCGATACCTGCCTTGGCGATCGCGCTTACAGTCTCTCCGAGGAACAGGACGCCGATGATCAGCGTGAACAGCGGAAGTGTCCGCATGAGCGGATAGGATTCGGAAAAATTCGACAATTGGTACACTTTTCCGGCCAAGATGAGAAAGGCTCCAAGCGAGAGGCCGCCGACGATGGCAAAACTGATGCCTTGAATTGGGGGTGGCGACGTGATGAATAACCACAGGGCCGGGATCCCAAGTATCACGATTTGTGCTACTGCGCAGAACCAGTAGAGGTCGTGCTTTGCCCCACGGTCGATCTCTTGCTTAAAGATGGTGTTCCAGTACGTGTGCAGGAGCGCAGAGATGATGACGAGGAAAACGACGATGGCTTCCATGGTCCAGGGGTCAGATGTTCTTGGCTAATGAGGATTTTGGAATGCGGCCTCGATGAGCACGCGGCAGAGGCGGCGCATCGTTTCACATGGGGACCTCATGCCAGTCATTCCCTTTGCGGTAAAGGATATGGACCGGGATCTGGCGCACCTCGCTTCGATTCGACGTTGCCGCATGCGCGGCTATGGCTGCCAATGCGCGCGGCATCGCCGCAATCGACGTGCACTCCTCAAGGCTTAGCGCAGGAACACCGACAAGATTTGGCATCACCCAATGCGACAGCGATTCATCCGGCTCGTCCTTGGAGAGGATCGTGCGGATCGTCGAGAAGGGGTTCACTCGGGGAAAGTTGAACTGATACGCACCGACATGGCCGTCGGTCTTGAAACGGAAGAGCACAAGTTCCTCCCGCGTTCCTGCGTCATGCACGCATGCGTACTTGTTCGCATCAAAGGATGCCTGGCAATGAAGATAGTTGTTCAAGAACCACTCTTCGAACCGATCGAATTGCTCCATGCTAAAGTGTCTGGCAAGCACCTCTTCGCCCTTCGCGTGCGAGCCATACTGCTCTGCCGCGAGACGGACGATGTTCTCGGCATGGCTCTCCAGGCGACCGGACTCGATAGCGCAAAGCGCGTAGCCGGCGTGGGTGAGGTAGGAGATCTCGGTCATCATGACGAGGGTGACATACCCTCTTTATGTAGTTTTACCCCACCTGAAGAAAGGTTTATAAATGCCTGTAGCTGCCACACGCGCATGGCAAGGCCCTTATACAAGGCAATTGGCGAAGAGATCATCAACGAGATGATGCTTGCCGGCTTTACCGTCATCTTCCTGACTATCGGGATCAACTACTTCAACCTCAAGTACGCATGGGTCAACATCATCAACACGATCGCGCAGGCGTCCGGCATGGACGTGACGCTTGTGGCAAGCGAAATCTCCCTGATGCTTGCCACCATCGAGAGCACGTTCCCCTTAAACTACCTTTTTGGGTCCCAGCAAAGCATCATCTTCGGACTCGTGCTCGGGCTCTTCCTCACGATCCTTGGCTTCTACTTCAAAATCACCACGACGCCGTCGCGCGAGAAGCTTATCAAGGATCTCGGCCGGGAGTTCTCCGTCCCCGCCTTCATCGGCCTGTTCACGATCATCGCGATGCAGGCGATCACTGCAATATTTGTGCAGGGCCATTTTGCGAGCACGCCAAGCGGCATCGACCCGTCCCGGCACTTCGTGACCGGCGTTCTCATCTGGAACACGTATGGCAAGCTGCTTGTTGTCGGGCTCTCTGCGCTTGCCATCGGCTCGGTCACGCTTGTCATCGCAAACGCAAGACGCCATGACATCGGCAAACTCGTCGGCCGCACGATCGTGTACGGATCGTACATCGCGATTGCCTGGTATGGCTTCATCCGGCTCCTTGCGCTTCGCATCTTTCTTGACAGCGAATTTGGCCCATTCCTTCGAACTTTCATCCTTTCCGGCGACGTGTCGCTTGAGTTTTTGATATTCTGCATCTTCGGCTTCACGTTTGGCGTCTCGCTT
>CAZRZZ010000013.1:7262-16807 GCA_964604755.1 uncultured Methanosarcinales archaeon
CTCGGGCCTGCCGTCGGGCGCCGCCTTCTCGGTACTGCGATACGACGATCGGCTTCGTCTCGAGTCGATTGCGCAGCCGTACGTCGGGGCCGCGACCGGTACGATGTTCGGCGGCGCGCTGCGTGGGATCTTCGGCTTCACGTTTGGCGTCTCGCTTAGCAGATATGGCAGCACGCTCATGAAGCGCAAGCTTGTGCAGATGAGACGTGAACTGCATGAGAAGGCAATCCGGGAGGGGAGAATGCCCGTCGTCGGAATCAGGCATCTGCGTCGGCATAGGAAGAGGCGGTGATATTGCCCGATGTTACCTTTTTACTGATGTTACCTTTTCTTCGTTGAAGCCGTTTAGAGAATCAAGGAGCCGTTCTTTCGTTGCGTATTCGGAGCATCTGCCCTTGTAGCACTCTTGAATTTTCTTTGCATATCCCTGTATGCAATTCACCGGAAGATGTTTCCATTCGATCCCGGAGGGTATCTGGATGACGTGCCAGTTCCCGTTTGCGATGAAGGCCGTCAGGTTGAAGAAGTCGTGCGCGAGCGCTTGTTTGTATCGTCTCGAAGGGTATTCTTTTCCTAAGATGATCCTCGCCCGCAGCAGTGCCATCTCTGCTAACGAGACGCTCGATGGCGTCGGATGGTCAAGCGACGCTGCAGGGATCTCCATGAAATCCCCGGCCTTATTCTCCACCCAGTGCGTTTTGTGAAATCCGTTCACTTTATCGTGCCATTCCCGGAGCAATCCCTTATCGTCCTTGGTCTCTTCGGAGAGGTACGTCACGAAGAGGAGCATACTCGCGTAGTCCTCGAGAAATTCATCGTTTTGGATCTTGCCCTCATGAGAGCTGTGGCAGAGCATTCCATCGTGATAATGCTTTTTGAGAAGGGCATCAAGCACGGACCGCGCCTTTTCCTTCAATTCGTCAGAACCGAGCGCCCGGTACGCCATGACAAAGCCGATGCCAACCAGCGCATTCCAGCTCGTCACTATTTTCTTGTCCGTGAAGGGCTGCGGCCGGCTCTTCCGTATCTGCAGGAGTTTCTTTTCTATCTCTGGAAGCGGCACGTTCTTCTTTTTGATAAGATGGATCTTTCCCTCGAAGTTCCCCTTGAGGTCATACACTTCCGCAAAGCGTTCAAACTCCTTGCCGGTCAAAGCATCCTGTATCTCTTTTTTCTCCCAAAGATAGGTCATGCCTTCCTGATGATCCGTGTCCGCATCATGGGCGGCGACATAGAGGCCGTCCTGCGCATACGTCTCTTCAAGGCAGAAAAGAAGCTTCTGCACGACACGCTCGTACTCTGCGGTCTTGAATATCCTGAAGGCGACACTATAGACCCACAGCAGCATCGCCTGGTCGTAGAGCATCTTCTCAAAATGGGGGATTGTCCATGACGTATCGACGCAGTACCGGTAAAATCCCCCCTGCAGATGATCGTGCAGTCCTCGCATCGCCATCGTGTCCAATATCTTCTCGAGCATGGCCTTGATCTCACGGTCCCTTGTCTCTTCATAATAGCTAAACAGAAACAGAAGCGTGCTGTGGGCAGGAAATTGCGGTCCATCGCCAAAACCTGCTCCCGTAAACGCGCGTTTGATCGTCTGCAGCACGGCCTCTTCCTCCGCATCCTCTGCTTGCTGCACCCGCGGCTGATATGATGGTACCCGATTTTTGTATTTCTCATAATTGCTCTTGATCTCCTTGAGCAGATCCAGGAAGGCAGGCATTCCGTGCCATGGCTTGATGGGGACGTACGTTGCAGCAAAAAATGGTTTGAGATCGGGCGTTAGGAACACATTCAGCGGCCAGCCCCCATAGCCCTGTGTCTCCTGGATGAATGACATTAAGTAGGCATCGATATCCGGCCGCTGCTCCCGATCCACCTTGATGCAGACGAAATGACTATTGAAGTACTCCGCTATGCTCTTGTCAGAAAATGCTTCACGGGCCATGACATGGCACCAATGGCACGTCGCGTATCCGACCGATGCAAAAACGATCTTATCAGTCTTCTTGGCGTACGCGATGATGTCTTGTGACCATTCCTGCCACCAGATGGGGTTGCCCTTGTGCTGCTGCAGATACGGCGATATCGCTTTGTCAAGATTGTTTCTTTTGAAGTTAGTCATCAGAACCATGACTGCTTTCTTTTTTTATGGATAGTCTTATTTCTCTGGTCTTAAGATTCAGCTCCTTCTTCAATCTTTTCTCCGCCTTCCGGAGGACTTCTTTTGCGTTCTCGAACGTCGTCCTCTCCAGCGCTTCCCCAAAAGGAAGCCACACATACCCCTGATGCTCATGGCTAAGTGTCACTTTTGCCTGATCTGTCGTCGCAAGAAGGTAGACAGCCTCTTTATGGATGGTCTTGCCGTCGCGACGATAGAACCATTCGGCGACTTCGCGGAAGCCCTCGACAAAGTCAAGCTCTGCTATGCCGGTCTCTTCCTTGCACTCGCGCGCCGCCGTCGTTCTCTCATACTCTTCCCTTTCAATATTTCCGCGCGGAAACTCCCAATGCCCGGACGCGTAATGAAGAAGAAGGTATGTCCGCGGCTTTTTTTGCGACGCGACCACGACACCGACCGAGTATTCCTGAGGCATGATGTCATAAAGTGGTGAGTATTCATATAGTTTTAGGAGGCAGGCAGCGGCTGAACCCTGTTGGCTTGAGCCCGCGGTGGTTCACGGGGAGATGGACGCATCCGAATCGCCCACATCCCACTGGACATGCGCGCGTGAGATATAAAAGCACACCCGACCCTTATCTTTCCCAACAAGAAACGAGGTGACCAAATGATTGCGACGACACGATTCGAAGATGACATACGCTATGCCCGCGTGATCTGCGAGGACGCAAAAGACGCCACGACGCCGCGCGTGGAACGGTTTGAGGAGCGCATCCGACGCTTAGCTGAGCTTCGGCTCAAAGAGTATCGCATCGTGCTTGCGCATCTGCAATTCATGCTTGAGGGACAAGAAGAGTTCTTCTTTCATGATCTGACACGGCAACTCTTCAGCACAAGCCATATCACCCCATTTATGATTGGCCAGAAGATGGACGAGATCACCAACAGGATCGCCGAGATCGCGGATATCCTGCGCTAAACTGTTTTAAAATAGTTTTTCCAATGTATCCATCATGTAGAGCACCATCGCGTGCGCCTGCGTCCTGGACGGGTTGAACGCGACCTGCTTGCTGTGCACGGAAAAGATACGCACCTGGTTAATAAGATGGATCTGCTGGGTGAGGCCGGGATCCAGGTCGACGTTTTTTTCATGCAGCTTCGCGATGAGATTGCCAAGGCCGATGCCGGGGTTCTTCTCGAGGACGTCGACTCCTGTCACATCATAGTACTTGCGGTGTAGCGCAGCCTCGAGGACCCGTCCGCACAGGATCGTGACGGACCGGTAGCATCCTGATGCGAAGCACCTCCTGATCTCATCGAGGTCTGCGGCGACTGTCAGCTGGATCTCCGGGGGAAGGCGGGGGAGGTGCAGCGTAAGGGGAATTGATGATGCGGCAGGTATGCGAAGTTCTCCAGTCCGTTTCTTGATCCTCTCGATGAGATTAAGCGCCTCGTGGCGCTCCGCGATCCTCCTTTCAAGGTCCATCATCAAGCACAGAATATCAATAATCGTGTGCTCCTGTCCTTTTGGATTTCGAGCCAGGCTCCATGCTGCAGCGCTGGTCTGTACAAGCGCCGTCTTGATAAGGCGCTGCTGGTAATCCGCCTTTCGTGCTGCAAAGTCGTACATCAAGCGTTCGTCCTGCGCCGCAGGGCCGCTACTTACTCGTAACGCTTCCTCGAGCTTCTGCAGTTTCGCAAGAAACGTCATACGCTCTTCATGTTGCCACGTTTTATAAAGATTCTGGGGGGAGTTGTCGAGTACTTCACTGGACACTGGACATGCGCGCGTGAGGTATTTAAGCAGCGCTTATAATCTTTTGTTTATGACACAGATCATCTCCCGCGACACGCCGCTTGCCGAGATCACGCTGCGCAAGTACGAAAAACCGCTTGGGCTTGAGCGCCGAGAGCTTGTTCGAAAACTATGCTTATCAACGGGCATCCTCCAGCCGGGCGATAGCCGCGACGTCATCGTGGACATCTTTTATGTGCTTCTTGAGGCGCGCAAGAACCGGGAGGAGCTCTCCAGCGACGACGTGCGCGACCGCGTGCTTGCTGTGCGCCATGCGGCACGGCTAAGCCAGAATGGTGCCGCCCCATCGAACATCCGTCGTCAGCTCAAGCGCCTGCGCGAGCTTTTCCTGATCCAGAAGATCCGCAACCGCTACCGCATCAATGAGCATGAGAACTTAAGCAGGATCTTCGAGGAGCGCGTCGAGCAGTACCTGCTTACGTCCGTGATCGGGCGGGTAAAAGAGTATGTCACTAAAGTCGATGAGATGTTCTAAAAAAATTTTTATACCTTGCTCCTCTCCCTTCTATCGCCATGCACGAGATCATCCGGTCTTATATGGATATTGTGGAGCGCATCCAGAAGCTCGACTGCGAGCGCACTTGTATCGGGACGACCTCAAGCGAGTATTCCCTCTACCAGATCGTTTCGCTCGCAAAGAATCCCGACTGCGCGCCATCCATCCTCCTCTCCGGCGGCGTGCACGGACGCGAGCCGGCAGGAACCCTTGCCATCCTTCAATTTTTTGAGCGTGAACAGCGGGAGCCAAGGTACCGGGACCTGAACATCTATGCATTCCCCTGCGTGAACCCCTGGGGATTCGAGCGTGACGTGCTCGAAAAAGCAGACATGCAGAACATCAACCGTCAGTTTTTCTACGGCACCGCCGCGACAGAGGTGAAGATCCTCATGGAGACTCTTGCGCGAGGCCCAAGAAGGTATTCCTTTACGATGGATATGCATGAAACGAGCCCTCGTGATGATGATACAAGCGGACCACCCCCTCTTGAATTCTACATGTGGGAGCTTTGCTCGCATGAAAATGTCGAACGCTTTGGTGCAAAAGTTATCGAGAAGCTCCGAAAAGAAAGATTCCCTATATGCACATGGGATACGATCTTTGGTGACCACAGTACTGATGGCGTGATTTATTATCCGGAGGGAGCGCATAGCCCAGAGTATACGCAAGCGCCAACGTTCGATGCATTTTTGGCCAAGCACTACACCGACCACGCATTCACGACGGAGACGCCAACGATCTGGCCGATAGAAGATCGCGTGCGCGCGCACCTCATTGCATTAGACACCATGTTGCAGGCGTATCGGAACTGGCTTTGGCCGACAAAACAATAAATATGCGAGAGACGCTGGATTAGAACCATAATCTTTTTAAAAAACTGCGTGTCTTGGCAGAGGCCATGAACAAAAAACTCTTTTGGATCTTTCTTGTGCTCGTCATCCTTAGCGGGATCGTGAACGCTGCGCAAGACGTCCCCAAAGCTGATGCGGCAGAAGAAGGCCATGGAGCATATGCCATCACGTTCTTCTGGATCGCGCTCATCCTGATCGCTGCCAAAATATCCAGCCTCGTGGAAGGGTGGGGCCAACCTGCCGTGCTTGGCGAGCTTGTGATCGGCGTCATCCTTGGAAACCTTGCGCTCCTTGGCATCCACTTCTTTGATGTGATCCGCCACGACCAGATCATCCTGTTCCTTGCCGAACTTGGCGTCGTCATCCTGCTCTTCCAGATCGGCCTTGAATCAAAAGTCGAGGAGCTCAGGAAAGTCGGAATCCGCGCGACGCTCGTTGCCGTCGTCGGCGTGATTGTCCCCTTTGCGCTTGGGACATTTCTTGTCGGTCCGCTGCTGCTGCCAGACCTTTCTTTCAATGCTTACCTCTTCCTTGGTGCGACGCTTACAGCGACTTCCGTTGGCATCACGGCGCGCGTCTTCAAGGACCTTGGAAAGCTTCATCTTCCCGAAGCGAAGATTGTGCTTGGCGCCGCGGTCATCGATGACGTGCTTGGCCTTGTCATCCTTGCGGTGGTGTCGGCGCTCGTCACGGCCGGAGCGGTGAGCGCCGGAAGCATTGCCATCATCCTTCTGAAAGCCATCGCGTTTCTTTCCGGCGCGATTGTCGTCGGCCAACTCATAGCTCACCCCTTGAGCCGCGCATTTGCCAAGATTCATACCGGCGTCGGCATGAAATTCACGCTTGCGATCTCTTTTGGCCTCGTATTTGCGTACCTTGCGCACCTCATCGGCCTTGCCCCCATCGTTGGCGCATTCGCCGCCGGCCTCATCCTTGAGCCTGTGCATTTCCGGTATTTCAAGGACCCGCACGTCGTCGACGACATCAAGGAGCACATCAAGGTCCATGACGAAGCGCACAAGGAAAAAGTTGATTATCTCATCCGCAAATACGCGGACAAGCACATCGAGGACATCATCGAGCCAATCGGATTATTCCTTGTCCCCATCTTCTTTGTTATGACTGGCTTTGCCGTCGATCTCTCGACGCTCTTTGACGCGAAGGTGCTTCTTGTGGCGCTTGGCCTTACCATCGCTGCCGTCGTTGGAAAGGTCGTCGCCGGCTTTGCAGCAGGCGACGTCAAGAAATGGATCGTCGGATGGGGCATGGTCCCGCGAGGCGAGGTTGGGCTCATCTTTGCCATGATCGGAAAGGGGCTTGGCGTCGTGTCCGACACCGTCTTCTCGGTGATTGTGATCACCATCATCCTGACGACGCTCATGACACCGCCCATCCTTGGCTATGTGCTCAAGGAGAAGAAACCTAAGCAAATTTAATAAACTCCCGCGCTATTATCCATACATGAACCGCACAATCAAGCTGCTCATGTTCTCGGATATCTTTGTCGCGACGGGCTTTGGCCTTGTGGAGCCGATCCTTGCGATTTTTATCAAGGAGAACCTTGCAGGCGGGACGATCTTTGCGGCGGGCCTTGCGGGCGCGCTATTTATCATCACCAAAAGCGCAGTCCAGCTTCCCTTCTCCCGCTATGTCGATCGGCACGATAAAAAAGTGAGGTGGCTTCTTGTCGGGACTTTTCTTATCGCGATGGTCCCCTTCGTATACATCTTCTCAACGGATATCCGTTTCATCTATGCTGCCCAGGTCCTCTATGGGCTTGGAAGCGGCCTTGCGTATCCTACCTGGCTTGGGCTTTGGAGCACGAACCTTGACCGGAATCATGAAAGCTTCGAGTGGAGCCTGTACTCCACACTTGTCGGGCTTGGCACGGCTTCTGCCGCGACGATAGGCGCCGGCATCGCGGAGCTTGCCGGCTTTCGTTACACATTCGCTCTCGTCGGCATCATGGCCCTTGCTGGCTGTTTTGTCCTTTTCTTCCTTGAGCGCAAGCGGGAGAAGATGATGCGTACCGGCATGCGCACATATCCCCGACGGCGCAAGCTCGTGCCAGGGCAGCATACGGACTGAACGCGTTTTTCTCCTGCACGGCGCCTAGTCGATTAAACTCGACAGGCTCTTTTTGTCCCCGCCATACCGGGAGCCGGGAATGTAGCTGATGACGGGCGCATCCTGCCCAATGCCCTCTATATCGTCAAGCGTCTTTGGAAACCGCGATTGAAGATACGCAATCTTGGTCGTCAGGAGATCCTGCTTCACTTCAAAATGCTCAAATAATTTGTCAACTCGGCTTTGTTCAAGCGTGTGATCGATCCCACGATACATCGCAAAGGCATCCTTTATTTTTTCATACTCTTTGATGATTTCATCAAGAGCATCGTGCTCCTCATAGAGGTCACCCGGGCAGAGGATGCGCGGGCCCATCCCTGGATAGCCACCCATAATCCACCGGTTCGTCTTCACAAGGCATATCCCGCACTGATAAGCGGCTGTGGATCGCCACACCGAGCCGCGCTCAAAATCTCCAGCTCTCCACTCCTCCGTTTCCATGTCATAAAGTTTCATCGTATGCTCAACAGCAAAGGAAGATTATAATATTTTATGTATAAATTATTCGTTTTGGAATCACGCGACAGCCAGCATATTCTTCACATGCACTTCAGAAAGGGATTCTGGAGGGATGCGTTTGCTCGCGTCGAGGATTTCGATGCCGAGAATATTGTCCTCTGCGTCAAGGTCAAGGATGGTCAGGTCATCAATTTTCTTGTTCTTTGCGAATTCTCCTTCGCGCAGACGGATGTAAATCGCGTCCGCTTCCTTATCGTATCTGATTTCCATTGTCATTGCCAATAAACTGTTATTACTTTTATATGCCTTTCTGTTCTCTCACAGCAGGCTTCGATGGCACCTCGCCTGAGTCCTAAGAGATAAAAATATTTCCCGTGTTTCTTTTTTATCACGAAAGGTTGTCTTATGGCCCAATGACTTCTTCCCTGAGGATTTTGCGCTTCTCCATCTGTTTGAGGGCATGTTCAGTAAAGACGATCCTCATTTACCCTTCCTTGCTCATGGTATCATATGGACTTTTCATGGAAAGCATCGTCGGTGAGGCCATGTGCACGTATATCATTGTCGTCTTCGCGCTTGCATGGCCAAGAAGCGGCTGCACCTCCTCCACATCATGGCCGTCTTCGATAAGGTGCGTCGCAAAGCTGTGTCTTAATGCGTGAGGGTGGACGCGCTTGTCGATCCTTGCCTTTCTTGCTGCGTGGTTGATGATCTCCTGGACTGCGCGCGTGCTCAGATGATTGTGGTATCCCCGGAACAAGAAGCTGTCCGGCACAGGGCAATGGTTTGCGATGTGCGCTTTGAGCTTTTGCGCAAGGCAGCGCGCGATAAGAAACGGCCTGTCTTTTTTGCCTTTTCCCTGCCGCACCCATCCGACGAACTGATCCATATCAAGATCCTGCCGCCGCAGGCGCACAACTTCACTGACACGAAGACCAGCAGAATAGAGGAGCTCGAGGATGAGCCTGTGCTTCTCATTCGCCACCGATGCAAACAGTCGCAGCACTTCTTGTCTGCTCAGAAAGACAGGAAGACGTTTTGGCTTTCGCGATGGCTTTATCTTGAAGGTGATACGTTTGCCAAGAACTTGCTCAAAGAGAAACTTGAGCGCATGAAGATGCACATTGAGCGTGTTTCCGGTAACGCCGCGATCAAGCAACGAATCAAGATAGTCCTCTACATCTCTTCTTGTCACTTCCTTCGGATCTTTTTTGCAAGACGCGAAGAACTGTTTTACACACTGTATGTACGTCGCCGTCGTCCTTAGCGAATACCCGCGCCGCCGCGTCTGTTTTCTTATCATCTCAAGAGGATCCATGCAATCATCTGCAACAGCCCCCATGATATGGTTTGCGAAAGAAAAACCGGACAACCTTCAATCTTGCAAAGAATATTCCTCCATTCGCCGCAAGCAATCCAACCATCAACCAAAATCTCGAAACCACTCCGGTATGTACGGAATCATATCATCTACCAAACCGAGGCGGTGCTCATCACACCCCAAAACAACCGCAGAAAACAGTATTTGTGAGCCAACGAATTCGGCCACTACAGCGCCTCTCCCATCAAAATCCGACACAATGCGCATAAGAGATGTTATATTCAATCGTCGTGTAGAATTATATGGGGGTTTCCGCCTTTAGTGCTTTGCACATTTAGCCTTTTTCT
>CAZRZZ010000014.1:0-8001 GCA_964604755.1 uncultured Methanosarcinales archaeon
ATCCGTTGGCGATCGCAAAGCTTGAGTTCGAGAAGGGCAAGATTCCCCTCGAAGTCCGCCGGCCGCTTCCGCTATCGGCACGCCGCCAATAAGTTTTTATATTCTCTTTCCTCCTTCTTCCCTATCTTTGCATATTCGAGGTGATTAGAATGATGCATACAACCCTTATGCTTGCGTATATCGGGAAGACGACGACTCCAAAGCCGATGAAGGCGGAGTACGTCAAGAACGGCCGCCTTCGCCTGCTTGGCCGGCAAGCGGAGTATCGTGACGAGGTCCAGCTTATCGGAGAAGACTTCCGGAAGGCTGTGGCGACGCTGAATCCGGGCGACGTGATCTATGTACAGTATCCTCCGCGCGGCCAGCATACCAATGTCGCTGTGCCCCGCGTCAAATGGGTGCGCAAGCCTTAAATATCTTGTTCGTTTGCCTTTTTTGATGGCTCATCGCACGATCACCCGCGCAAGGCTCGACAAGTATTTCTTGATCACGGCAGAAGCGCTCGCAAAGGTGAAGGATTCGCCGCATTGTGCAGAGCGCAGGGAGCAGGCGTCTGATTTCCTGGACATGGCGCAGCGCTATTATGACGATGCCAGGCATTTTGATAAGAAGGGGGACATGGTGCTTGCCTTCGCGGCGCTCAACTATGCGCACGGATGGCTCGATGCCGGCGCCCGGATAGGATTGTTCAAGGTGAAGGACTCCAGGTTGTTCACCGTCGATGATTAAGGATGCCGGATGATCTCATAGACCGTGCGCACGATGCACAGCACGGAGAATGCCATGACAGCCATGTTCTCTATACGCGGATTCATGCCGATTGGAAGAAGGCTTGTCCCCTTCTGCAGGTGCAGATAAGAGAGCAGGAAGATTGTGCCAAACGTGAGCAGGAATGAGGCAAGAAGCCACAAGTGTCGCTGCCGCCAGTTATCCATGCCCGTATTGACTCGCTATTGTATTTATAGTTTGCCTGCGCTGCCGACAATGTTTATAAACATGGCTTGCCTCCTCTTGCGCATGACCCGCGAGCAGGCCGCAAGGATCATCGCTGACGAGATCGAGCGGCGTTTTTCTGACATCGGGCAACTCCTCGAGAAGATGGTCGACTATCATTTGGACGTTCTTGACAGGAAAATCTCTGGCAATCAATACCGGAAGTTTCGTGCTGGAGGGGTGTACGGCATCGAGCGCTACCTTCGCGCGTCGGACGATAAAGAATATCATCTGCGCGATGTCCGCAAAGCGGTGGTGGAGTATCTTACCGACAGAATAGAAATGTACCCGTCCGACATGCAGGAAAACGGGAAGTGGTATCTTGGGTATGGCGCCATGGGCTCGACAACGATGATAGCACTAAGCGAGATAAGCCCCGAAGCGACTGCAGCTGGCATCGCCGTGTTCGGGATAGGGACATTTGTTTTGGTATTCCGCCTCACCCGGCGATGGCGCAAGGGCTTTGAGGACCTCTACGCTACGCGTCGTCTCATCTCTTCCGGAGACCTTGATGGACTGCTCGTCACGGCGCTTGAGAATAACCGGGAAAGATATCTTGAAAAGTTTGATGCACACTATGGTTGAACAGCCAAGTCTTGAGCGCATCATTGAGGATTTCATCGATGATACTGCGGTGAAGATCAAGCGCGCCGGGCAGGGCATTGGCGACGGCTTCCATGCGAATGGCCTTCGGAGTTTGTTCCACAACGTCTATACCCGAATTGATGATGATCAGCGATGCGTGCAGTTCGCACGCGAGATGTCGGCGTGGGCGCGGGAATATTCACGGGGCATTCCGTCCGTGACTTCTGGAAGAGAACGATCAGGTAATGTGAAGTATATCATCCCAGCAGCGTTCATCCTGTTTGGCTCCTGTACGGGAATGAGCGCGTTTTCCTTTTTAGCTTCGGGCGAATCCGGGTATGCAGGATTATTCGGGCTTGGTCTATCCGGCCTTCTCCTTGGGATGGGTGTCCGGGGAATTCGTCGTCTTCGGGAGGAGGGAAGGCAAGATGCTATCAATACGACGTTTGGCATCAAACCCTATGAAAAGTATGCCGGCGATATTAAGGATGCGCCCGTAGAAGCTGTGCGCGAGGCATTGCTTGCGAAAAAGGAACACGCATACGCCAGGCTTGATCTCGTGCCGCAGATACCCACGTCATAGGTAGTAAAACTATATTATTACACTCTCTCGATCTTTGGGTAGACGTCCCGTTCCATGAAGACGCGCTCTAAGACGACGGCGATGCCTCGCTCCTTTTTGACCATGTCCTTTGAGATCATCTTCGCTTCGCCGAACGCGACAAGCTCATCCTTTTCGGTCATGATCGCGACAAGCTCGTCGGCCTGGATGTCCGAATGCACCCGCGAGATGCCGGGGATCTTGAGGTTCGCGCCGTGCGCGATGCTTGCGACCGTGCTGTCAAGCACCCATACTTTGGGAAGGTGTGCGACCGCGTTCTCGACCGGCTGGACGTATTTTCGGAGAAGCGATTCATCATTCTTTTCTTTGAAGAGCCACACTGCGTCCGTGAGATCCTGCATTGTGCACAGGGTCGATTCGTTAAACGGCCCCGCCTTTGTGCGCCGAAGTTCCGCCATATGCGCGCCGCATCCAAGTTTTACCCCGATGTCGTGCACGAGCTTTCGGATGTACGTGCCGGCCTGGCAGCCAACCCGGAAGAGGACCTCCCTTTTCTTGATTTCAAGAATATTAAAGTAGTAGACTTTCCTATAGCGCTCCTGCCGTTTTACTGCGCTCTTGAGCGGCGGCATCTGCTTGATCCTGCCGACAAACTCATTGCAGGCTGCACGGATCTGCTCCTCTTTGATATCATCATGCAGGTGCATGATGCAGACGTACTCCTTTCCTGCCGGCAGCAGCGCCTGCACGACCTTTGTTACTTTGCTGAGCGCGACGGGCAAGACGCCGGTAACTTTTGGATCAAGCGTCCCGGAATGCCCTGCCTTGTCGATGCCAAATATCTTCTGCACATACGCGCTGACCTGATGGGACGTCGGGCCTTTTGGCTTATCGACATTGACAACACCATAGTTGAGATGCTGCTGTATCGGCCGGGCCTCTGGCCTGCAGCCGAATTTCGGATCCGACACATGCTCGCGCCTGGTGAGAATCTCGCGCTTGATCTTCTCGAAGGGGAGTTCGGTTCGCATAGACATGCGGAAGAAAAGGGATAGTATTTAATACTGTTTATATAATGCTGTTTAGGGCGGCAGAACCAATCGCAACCTTTTTAAACAACCTGTCAATCCTGAGCGCGCATGGCAGTCACTCACGGACGAGCGTGGAAGAAGCCCTCTGGTGGGCGCATAGTCGCGAACCGCACAAAACGCCTCCATGAGATTGGCTCTGAGCCCATACTTCCAAAGCTTGGTCCAAAAAAGACGAAAACCACGCGCATGCGCGGCGGAGCGAAGAGGCTTCGCCTCCAGGCCTGCGACGAGGCAAACGTCACCGACCCGAAGACAAATACACAGGTCAAGGCGAAAATCACGCTCGTCACGGACAATGCGGCAAACCGCCACTATGTGCGCCGAAACGTGCTCACGAAGGGCACGATCATCGACACGGACAAGGGCAAGGCCAAAGTCACGAACCGGCCCGGCCGTGAAGGCGTCGTCAACGCCGTCCTCATATGATAGATATCTTAGAATAACTTTTCCAGGCCAAGGCTTATGCACAAGGCCTCGTCGATCTTTGTCTGAAGGTTCGCATCGACTTTTCCGAATCTCTTCACAAGCCTTCTTTTATCGACGGCCCGTATCTGGTTGAGCAGGGCCTTTGAATCTTTTTCCAGCCGGGTATGCCTTTTTGGCAAAAATACTTCGATTGGGTACACCCGGTCGATGTTCTGAGACGTGATGGGCGCAACGATTGTTATCGGGCTATATTGGTTGCCGATGTCGTTTTGGACGATTACCGCAGGGCGCGATTTCTTGATTTCATGGCCAATCGTAGGATCCAGATTCACAAGCCAGATCTCCCCCCGCTTTACCATGATCATGCCTCCGAAGAAGCAGGTTCCCACTCCTGGAATTCATCGAATTCATCAGGCGTCATGCTCTTATACGCTGCGATGAGGTCTTTTTTGAGCGATTTTTTTTTCTCATGGGAAAGAAGCCTTCGGATGATATGGTCATAGCTCTCGCGCCTTTGTTTCAACTTATCCAAGACATTCTTTGTCTCTTTGTGCAGTTTTACAATCGCCGTTTCCATGGTATACTTTTGGTATACCTTCTGATATAAAAATTTTTCTCATTTTTGCTCCCCGACGCGATATAGCGCGACAGGGGTTATATGCGCTCCAAAACCCCCTTGGCATTCTTCGCTCCATTCATCGAATAGAAATGAAGTCCCGGAGCGCCGGCCTTGATGAGTTCCTTGCACTGCTGCACGCAGTAGTCGATACCTATCTTTCTCATCGTGTCTTTATCGTCCTTCCAGCGTCCCATCTCGCGCTTGAGGTCCTCGGGAACCCGGACCCCAAATGGGGGATTCTCTAAAACGATCAGGCCGCTATATGTCGTGACGGGCTTGATGCCCGCGATGATCGGCACTGCTATTCCGGTCTCGCGTGCGCGACACACAAAATCGGTATATGTCTTTGCGCCAAAGAACATCTGAGTGATCGCGAAATCCGCGCCCGCATCGACTTTTTCCTTGAAGCGACGCAAGTCGTCATCCGGATCCGGATTCTGTGCATGCCCATCCGGATAGCATGCGACAGCGACGGAGAACGTTGTCGGTGTGCCAGGACGGGATGCTGCATCCGTATGGATCTTGTAGCGGTGCGCATCGCCCGGCCGGAGAAGATATTCTCCGCGGTTCATCGCCGCGATTTGCGCGACAAGCTGTGATGCATACTGGTGTCCCTGCGGGTGCGGGATGAACTCGCCCTGATCCATCGGAGGATCGCCCCGCAACGCAAGTACATTGTCGATTTCCAAATAGCTTAGCTCGACAAGCCTGTTTTCGATATCTTCGACCGTCGCGTCCGTGCACGTCAGGTGCGCCAGGGCAGGGATGCCGTAGCGCTCCTCAAGGATGCGCGCAATAGGCCCCGTGCCCGATTTCAGGCTGTTTCTTGCATGGTGCGTCACGGAGACGAACGAGAACTCGAATTCCACAAGAGGGTCGAGCGTCGCAAGGATAGTGTCTTCCAGCGTCTCGCCGTTTCGTGGAGGGATGACCTCAACGGAGAACAATGATCCTTGTGCCCTCCGGTACAAGTCGATGATATGCATGCATACGTTGATGGCGAATTCTTTTTTATATCTTGTTCATAAGAATAGTCCGATAAGACTATAGTGTCGAGGCGCATATCTTTTTATGCCAGAGCCGCAATGGTGTTGGCGATGGGAGCTGTCGATCCGAACTGTCCGCTTGATGGCAGACAGCTTGAGTCACAAAGTGGTCTTTATCAACGCACGTTCTACTATTGTGCAGACTGCGGTGCACGATACACGTCGTTGGAAAATGATAGGCTTCAGCAAGAGGCCATCACGTATCTTCGTACGCTCCAAAAGGATATCGACACGAAACGATCTGATCTTGAGCAGCGGCAGAGCAATCTTGAGCGCATCATGGGCAATGCCCGGCGGCAAGGCCTCATCGAGTGACGCTTAACTATTTCTGCGCGCAAGGAAGGCTGAGTGCTTGTATGCAGGAGGACTGCCGGCGCAAAAAGTATCGTAATCTTTATATACACTCGATTTCTGGCTCCCCCCATGACAGAGGGTTCAGGCACAATCACCAAACGGCCGGCGTGGGTAAAGGACAAGAAGGTCGCTCACGACTTCGAGGTTATCCAATGCACGCGTTGGGATGACCTCAAGGACTTCAAGATGGACAATGGCTGCTATACCCTCATCCGTGTCTACATGGACACGTGGGAGATTGGTGTTGCGGTCTGTAGCCAGGACCACACAATCCTCAAGGAGTTCCGCGGACGCCGCGCCCAGGACATCTATTGCGCAATCTTCGCGTACGACAAAAAGAACAGGATGGGATGGTTCTCCGAACCCCAGCATATCGCATATCTTGGAAAAGAGCTTAAGAAAGCCGAGATCGCGCTCGTCCTTGGGACGCAGTACTATCAGGAGTAATATTTATCAATCGCTTCCTTCTCTTCTTTATCTATGGGCATGGATATTTGCGAGCGCTATCGTGGCTGTCTTCTTGGCAATGCCGTCGGGGATGCGCTCGGGTCCCCCATGGAATGGCTCCAGGTCGACGCGATCCGCGAAGCGAACAAACAGCCGTGCCTTGACGACTACGTCGACGCGGACCGGCGCATCGTGAAGATGACTCCGGGAAGCGTATACGCCGAAGCGATCAAGGGCGTACCCGGCATCAAGGTGACCATCGAGGATTATATCAAGCGCAGTAATCGTCTGGCAGGCCGGACGACGGATGATAACCTCTTCACGATGATCCTTGCCGAGACGATCGCGACGAAGGGATCGCTTGACATGGACTCTTTTTCACAACGCCTTGCCGGCCTTGGCGATTTTTCAGATATTGGATCCACGACGAGGCGTGCGATCAAGGCGCTGAACCGCTACGCGTCCATCCCCGGCGTCTGGAAAGTCTCCGGCCGTGAAGTGGCGATGCGGTCATTGCGTGACAAAGGATGGCCGCAAGGAGCTATCAGAAGCAATGGCGCGCTCATGCGCATCGCGCCGGTCGGCCTTTATCATGCGCGAAACGAATCTGGTCCGATCAGCCGTGATGCGATCCTCTCCACGATCATCACGCATGACTCCGACATCTGCGCATGGTCAAGCGTATTCATGGCGCACGTCATCGCGAACCTTGCGGCCGGAAAATCAAAGGAGCTTGCCGTCGAGCTTGCCGCACGCGAGACGGAACAGGACGGCAGCGTGCTCAAGCTCCTTGAGGAGCCATACACGGCACGCCTGTGGCATCGTGATCGCGGCGGCGATCAGATATTCCGGGATGTCAGCCGTTGCATGGTGACCGTCAAGGGATACAACCCTGTCTTAAGCGCAGCATACGACTGCCTTGGAGGAAAACATGGGCCCCACGGCATCCCAATCGACAAGGTCGGCTCAAGCACAGATTTCTATTACGCCTTGCACGCGCTTCGGGTCGCGACGCACTATTTCCTGCACACCGATTCGTTCGAAGAAGCGCTCGTGCGCTGCACAAACCATGGCGGCGACACGGACACGACTGCCGCGGTCTGTGGCGCGATGGCAGGCACGTATTACGGAGCCGATGCAATACCAAGGCGATGGATCGATGCGCTCAATAGCAGCATCGATGAAGAGAAGCCAAAACTGCACTATACGGTCCGCGAGATCGAAGCGATTGCGCAGGATCTCTTTATTGCCGCAGACGCACGACGGCCACGGCAGGCGATCATTGTTCGTTAGAATTCTTTTCCGTCTTCGCCGACGTACTCTGGATGCTCGACACGGCGAAACGGCTTCTCCTGGGTTAGCTCCTCATGCACGTGCGCGGCAAGGCCAGCGCTGCGGGCGAGCGCGAAAAGCCCCTTGCCAAAGCGCCAGTCGATCCCCATCTCGCACAGGAGCGCGGCAATCGCGCCGTCGACGTTGAGGCAGAGTTTTTTCCCAGCGGATTTTTCAAGCTCTGCTTCAAGCATGAGAGCTAGCTGCACGTGCTCTCCGGCAACACCTTGCTCCTGCGCAATCTTGAGGAGCGTCGCCGTGCGCGGATCCTCTGTATAGAGCTTATGCCCAAAGCCGGGCATGCGCTTTTTTTGATCCCGATACTCTGCGACGATTTCTGCCGCATCTTTTCCTTTGCTCTCCGAGAGCATCTTTGTGCACGCTTCGATCGCGCCGCCATGGCTGTCGCCGCACGCGAGGATGCCTGCAGCAAGCGACGCGTTCATCGGATTGCCGCCGGACGCAACGATGCGCGCGGCCTGCACGGACGGCGGAGCGATGCCATGTTCGGCGCATGCGACAAGCATCGCATCAAAGACCCGGGCC
>CAZRZZ010000014.1:8011-16673 GCA_964604755.1 uncultured Methanosarcinales archaeon
GATGTGTATAAGAGACAGGAAGAAAGACCATCTCGGAAAAGTTGAGCTTCTCGATGCATTCGCTAAGCTTGTAGCCGCGGATGATCGCGCCATCCGGGCGCGAATCGGCGATGCTTGTTTTCCAGGCCATCGTGCGGGCGGTATTCCAGACCTTATTTAAAGATTGTGTGAGGTTTTCGTCAAAATCCAATAGGTATATAAGGGAATAAAAGATGAGAACCGTATGCCATCCCGCGATGTTTTTCTATCTTCCTTCCTGCTCTTTTTTGCTCTTCTCTTCCCACTCGTCGTTGCGCATGCAGAAGACGTGGTGAGTCCGGATGAGGAAGCAGGCCTGTCGCATCAATTTGCAGAGACTGTTCCTCACCATCATTTTGCACAAGGTCATGTGTTTGCAGGAATAACGCTCCTAGTTCTTTGGATGTCGCTTTTTTATGCCATATACAATCTTATCCATATGTTACAAAAAAGAAAACAAAAAAATAAACGCGGATCATCCCAATGAAAGCAAGGAAAAGACGGAGATTTTTTGTCGCGTTCAAGCCGCTCCTGTCAGTCCTCTTCCTCACTGCGCTTTTTTTACTTGCAAGCTATTATTTCATCTCGCCAAAAACGGTTCATGTCGAAATAAGAGACGACGCGCCATGGTTTTTTCCGGCAGTCCTTGAGATCAAGCCTGGAACGACAGTCGCCTGGCATCGGAAAACCCCTGCGATTCATCCGATCATGTCTATCGAAGAGCCGGATGGCATCGGATCGATCCATTCAGGGCACTTCACCAAAACGTGGAGCCATACCTTCACCAAGCGCGGACTCTATGTTTACATCTGCCCCATACACCCTTACATGAAGGGTGTCATAGCAGTTGGGATGAAGGTACCAGCTGAAAAAATACCGTCGTGGATAAACTGGCCTCCCCCATATAAAGCGCCGCCAGGCGGAGTCCCAACGGTTCCCGGGAAGGGATCTTTATGGCTCGCCGCACAATTTCATTATATTACCGGCAAGGAAAAGCCAGGAACACTCATCGTGATAAATGCACAGACGTGGGAGCTGGAGAAGATCCTCGATGATCCGCGATTAAACCACCCGCACAATGTATGGGAAATCGGCGGAAAGATACTCGTCACCAATTGGTTCGACTTGTACGTGAGCGTTGTCGATAAAACGACAGGGACGCTTGAAAAGCACGTGTGGGTCGGAGAAAGCCCGGCGCATATCCATTCCCATACTGAGGACAAGATTTATGTGACCCTCCAGGGGGATGACGCGATTGCGATTCTCAATAAAGATTTTGATCTTGTTACAAAGATACGGGCGCCAACCGGTCCACACGGCCACTGGCTCTCTGCCGACGGCAGCCTCATGAGTTTGGCAAGCACGGAGAAAGGGATGCTTAGCGTGTGGAACACCACGTCGGATACTCTCTTATTCGAAACATTTATTGATGGTGACACGAGCGGGAGCGGTGAACACATGCATGCGCATTCTCTGCCGCTCATGGCCGGAATCACGCCAGATGGGCGATACGCGTTTGCCGCAGCGAGCGCAACGGGAACATTCTCTGTCGTTGATGTCAAAGAGAAAAAGCTGCTCAAATCTTTTGATATAGGTCAGGGGCCAATCCAGACCGTCCCAAGCCCTGATGGGAGATACGTATTAGTCCCTCTCAGCGGAAGCGGTGAAGTCGCTGTCATCTCTACAGAAACATGGGATCTTGTGAAAACGATTCCAAACGTTGGCGCTGGCGCGCACGGAGTGGATTATGGGGAAAAACAGGATGGCGGCTGGTACGCGTATGTGAGCAATAAATTTTCGCCATGGCTGACCGTGGTAGACATGGCCACCTTGGATATCGCAGGATACGTCCCTCTGCCAAACGACGCGTGGGGAGGACAGGGGATACTCGTGGTTCGGTAGATATCGCCCGGTGTGTAAAGACTGTTTACTTCACATGAACTTATCCAAGCGCATTCTTCATCAGGTCTGCAAGCTCCCCGGGAACGCTTGCGATCATTACACCTGCCTCTTTGAGCGCTTCGCGTTTTGCTCTTGGGTGGCCGACGTTACCTTCGATCAAGGCGCCGGCGTGGCCTAACGCGACGCCCTCCGGAAGCGTGCTTGCGAAGTCGCCGCCGATGAATGCGGCGACCGGCTTTGTGAATCTTCCGGCCTTGACGAATTCGGCAAGCTGCTCTTCATATGTCCCCCCGAGCTCGCCATAGATGACGACGCCTTTTGTTTCTGGGTCGTCCTCGAATAGTTCGAGAAGCTCGTGGTAGATTGTCCCGATAAGCACGTCGCCACCGATGCCAACAACGGTGGATTGTCCAAGCCCAGCGCGCGTGAGGATGAGCGAGATCTCGCTTGCCATGCCGCCGGACTTGCTAATCACGCCGATTGGACCTTTTATGAATGCGCGATCCGGCCCGGATCCGCCGATGCTGCCAAGCTTCGCCTTGCCGGGGCTGATGATACCGACACTCGACGGCCCGACGATGCGGACGCCTGCCTTTCTTGCATGGGCAAGGCAGACGGCCGTGTCATGGATCGGGATGTGTTCCGTGAGCACATTGATGAGCGGAATCCTGTTCTCGATCGCTTCCATGATCGCCTCCTTTGCGAACATTGCCGGAACACAGATGACCGTCGCGTCGGCATCATGGTTTTTTTTTGCGTCTCTGACCGAATCGTAGACAGGAACGCCTTCGACACGCTGCCCACCTTTTTTTGGCGTGACACCCGCGACAACCCTTGTGCCATATGCAAGCATATTCTTGCATGCTTTTGATCCTTCGCTTCCCGTGATGCCCTGGATGAGCACCTGCGTGTTTTCATCGACTAAGATGCTCATCGTGCCTTCTCCAGGACTGTCTTTGCTGTCACCGTCATGGGAACGTCGTTGGAGAACAAGGTGATATCATATCCCCGCATTGCTGCGCGTTTCTTGATCATCTCGAACGCCTCTGCATCCCGTGGCCCTGCGCGACGGATCACGATGGGATATGTCGGTTTTTCCTTAAGCTCATCAAGCGCATCCATAAACCCACCAAGCGTCTCGTAGATGTCGGTGAAGTTCGCCGTTCCCCCGACGACCCAGCATCCTTTGATGTTCGGTTTTGATAACGTGACCTTGGCGAGTTGCTTGACCTTTTCCCGCGGCGGATTGCCCGAATACTCGACATAGTTTGCCGGTTTGCCGCCGTATCCCATGAGCGCGTCGACACAGGTCAGGCTCGCTCCCCCGCCGGATGCGAGAATCGCAATGTCACCGTCAAGGTCGTAAAACGACCCGCCTGCCGTGCCTCGATGGTCGTTTGCATCGATTTGTTTTGCGGCAAGTTCGTAAGGAGTAAGCTTGCGTCCGGACGCGCTGCGCGGCGGGAAATCGAATTCAGGGTGCCGGTTTTGCGCATCATCATCCACGACAATCTTTGCGTCCGCGGCGATGAGTCGCCCATCCCTTGTCTTGATGAGCGGATTGATCTCGGCGACACGGCAATCGTTCGTGGTGAAGCAGTGATAGAGATGGAGAAGGATGGTGCTTATTTTTTCTGCATCGTCAAAGTCCGCTTTGCGGAGGATATCCGTTGCTTTCTCTTTTGTGAACTCTTCGGCCAGGTCGATTGGTTCTATGAGGACCTCTTTGTCCCCGATATCGACACCGCCCTGTGCTGAAGCGATGACGACGGGCGTCCGATGGCGAGTGTCGTACGCGATGCTCAGGTAGTATTCTTTTTTGATCTCAAGTTTCTCCTCGACAAGTATGCAGGACGGTTTTTCCCCTTTGATCGCGATATCCTGCAGGGCGGTGATGTGTTCTTTTATTTGCTTTTTTGAGTTCGCGACCTTGATGCCCCCTGCTTTGCCGCGTCCGCCGCAGAGCACCTGTGCCTTGACGACGGCGATGTCGTGCTCTGGCGTGTGGTCATCGCCGGCCTTGACGACGATTCCCGTTGGGACTTGGATGCCATGTCTGGCAAGCAGGCGCTTGCCCTCGAATTCATAGAGTTTCATGCCGTGTTGTCGAGAAAGATTATTTTTAAAGGTTGTGTCCCTATTCTGAGGTGGAAAGGATGAGGCCGGCAAGGGTGTGGTGGATGCTGATAGCCTTTCTCGCATCTGACAGGTACCTCATTCTATCGTCGCGGTACTGGCCGCCCGCGTCCCAGCCGCAAACATCGACGCCGACGAGTCTCTTCCTTTCCTTGATTAGTTCAAGGCAGCAAAAGAGCGTCTCTTTCTTGAAACTCCCTTCGGGCCAGCCAGTCGAGATCTCTTTTGGAGAGAGAAAGTCGAGGTCAATGGAGACATAGACGTCATCGGGGAGTCTTTGAAGCGCCGAATCGATGCAGAAGAGTCCTTTTTCGAGTTCATGATTAGGGATATGGTGGTACTGGGCTGGATTCCCTTCAAGCTCTTTTTCCACTTCCTGTGTGCCGACGGTGAGCACGTGCGATGCATTCGTGTTTGCACGGATGGATTTGACAAAACGCCCACAATGGAGTTCCTTTCGCAATCCCCCTTTTTCGCTGTCATCCCACATGTCATGGTGGTGGTCGATGTGAACGTATCCATATCTTTTGGAGCGTCGGTCTGCAAGGACCTTGCACAATCCATACGTATAGTGATGATATTCGCCATGGCCGGAGAAGCACAGCGTCGGCGCTTTGCTGTCCTTGATGTAGTCGGGAATCGCTTCCTCGATGATTCGTATCAATTTTCCTCTTGATACTATTGTCCTTTCTGGCAATGTAATCTGTTCTGGCGGCTGGACGTACGTTTGCCGGAAATGCTCTCCAAGGAGGCGTGATGGCAGGTCCATTTCAAGGCTCAAAAAGTGCCAATCCATGATCTTGTCGGGGTTGGTGAGAGTATATTAATATTATCAAAATCTATCTGTCAGGAGGGAATATTATACTGGCACGCTCTGTTCGCATACAGGAAAGAAGGTGGTGTACTCTCTTACGGCTCACTCATGCCGATCTGCATAGTAACCGTTGCACACATCAGGCCATTCGGACGAGTGTTCCCAGCCCATGCCCCTGATGCGCTCCATGAGCCATCGGTCTGCATCCCGGAAGTATCCCATCGGGCAGAGCCGATCTGGATGCGGCGAATGCCGATTATAATACCCGAATTCCCAGTGGAACATATGATACCAGTCTGGCGAACCGGGTGCATGCCCCACCCTGCCGACGTACGCGCCACGGGGGAGCAGATCACCTATGCGAAGACCCGGGTCTATTTCGGCAAGTTCCGTGTAGCCGATGACGTAATTTCCCCACTGGACAAAGACATTCCATCCATGCTCTTCATGACTAATATTGATGATGCGTCCGGGTGCGGACGTAATGACGCTTGCCGGGAACCTCCAGCGAAAATCGATGCCGGGATGGCCATACGGTTTTTCATGGTAAACTGTCTCGCCCATCGGGACCATACCGTAGGGGAGCTCAGACGTAGAGAAGGGTACTGTCAGCTCGATGCGCTCTGCCAGAGGGGATATTAGCGCTCGCGTCGGCACATGCTTACCAAATACCCTGGACTCGTCGATGAGCACCTTGATACGCGGACTCTTATACGCTTCGCCCGTGCTCGAGAGGCTCTGCACGAGAAGCGCCGATGCGACGAGAAGGACAATGAGGAGTATGGTGGTGATTGTTTCATTGCGGGATGCCATGAGCTATATCAAGGGATAAGAAATATATAAGCATTACTCTACGATGCAGTACAAACGCTGTCCCTGAGAGCTCAGCGACTTTCTCTTGATGCTCTCATGAAGGTCATTGCTGAACTAAAGAAGTAACTTCCTCCACTCTTGTCTCTTCACCTCCAATGGTATGCTCGCATTTGCAGGACTTGTCGATGGAAGGATACATGTCACGTAGCCAAGCTCTTCAAGTAGCCTCTGATAGGAGCCGGCTTTCTTTCCGTTGAAGAAGACATGTCTGATGTTCGGTGCTTTCTCCTTGAGAATGTGAAATTGGTTTTGTTGCTCTAACCTGATATTCGAGTCGAGACTTCCTGATCGCCTGCAGGTTTGGATCACATCCCAGAGGCCAATCTTGTTTTTCTTCAATGTTGCGAGCCGCTTGCTGTACAGCATCGAGACGAGATCTTCATTGATCGCGTCACCGACAAATTTCCAGAACAGATTCTTTGGATGGCCGTAATACTGCTTCCGTCGAAGCGATTCGACTCCAGGAAACGATCCGAGGATGAGCACTTTAGTATTTTTGTCGATGACGGGAGGGAAGCATCTCATATCTATGTGTTATTCCTCTTTCTTTTTATAGTTTAGGATGCTCCAGGTTTATTGAACTTCCTGATTCTCCGCTTCTTTGTGCTGCGGAGGACTCATCGAAAACCAATGGGTTTGGAGAACTTCTGCTCTCTTAGCAGCTCCTCAAGAGGGGGCTGATCCTTCTCGGGGACGCTCGCAATATCGCTGACCTCGCAAGCGTTCACGTCCTGGCGCTTGTACGTGCAGACAATGCCTTCTACAATGTGGTGATGCTTGTCTGTCCGGATCAGTACGATCTCATCATTGTACCAGACATAATCCTCCCGATCCGATCCAAGCCGGTTTGCATTCTGATGGTAATACACACGCATGCAGGGAAGGCACAAAAAATTCTTTATAATAGTTCTGCTTTCGAAGGGAAGATTTAAAAATGCTTTTTGTACAAAAAGAGGATCATGCACGAGGCAGAAACCAAAGTCCCCGGCGGCAAGCTTGTCCGTCTTAAGGCAGACGTTGATGAGGTGGTCCGGAGTGTCCGGATATCGGGTGATTTCTTCTTGCATCCGGAGGAAGCGATCGAGTGCATCGAGGAGGCGCTTATCGGACTGCCGCGGTACGTCGGCCGTGATGAGCTCCTTTCGCGTATCGAGAACGTCTGCCGCATCCACAAGGTCACGATGATCGGGGTCACTTCTGACGCCATCGCGGACCTTCTCCTGGAGGTGCTCAAATGAGTTGGCGCGTGATTGCGCTTTCCGTGCATGACTGCGCTCTCAATATGGCGATCGACGAGGCGGTCCAGGAGAGCGTCGCCCTTGGCGGTCCACCCACCATTCGTTTCTATCGCTGGAAGCCCAGTGCGGTCTCTATTGGATATTTCCAGTGCTTGCACGATGAGGTGGACGTGGAGAAGTGCAAGGCAAATGGTATTGGGATCGTCCGGCGGCGCACGGGCGGTGGCGCCGTGTTCCACGACTACGAAGGGGAGATCACATATTCGGTGATCGCGCCGGCGTCGTTTTATTCTGATGACATCTCAAAATCGTATGTGCAAATCTGCTCGATGATCGTCGCCGGGTTGAAGAGGATCGGCATCGAAGCGGCTTTTCATCCGATCAACGATATCTTGGTTGGTCATCAGAAGATCTCCGGCAACGCGCAAACGAGGCGCGGCGGTGTCCTCCTGCAACACGGTACTGTATTGTATGATGCTGATGTTGATCTGATGTTCGACGTGCTCAAAGTCAAGGATTTGAAGATCCGTGACAAGGTCATCAAGAACGTCAAGGAGCGCATCATCCGCGTCCGCGACATTGTGCCCGACGCGACGATGGAGAACGTCTATGGCGCTTTGCTTGCAGGCTTCACGGACGGCAAGAGGATCGAATTCGGCGAGCTCACCGAGAAGGAGCGGGTGCGGGCAGAGCAGTTGGTTCAGGAGAAGTATGGGTCGGAGGAGTGGAATGCTAGGCGGTAAGTTTTTCCCATTCGACCTTCTTGACTCTTTTTCTTATGGTTATGCTCTTTCCTATGACGCCATCGTCATCAACATCATACTCGACATCTTTATTGACATGGCAAGTCTCATAGCCCATTTTCTCCGTGAGAAACCAGATGATTTGCTTATAGTATTGGGGGAGGCACTCGACAGAGTATCTTTACCCAGATAATTTCCTCTTTTTACCTCTGATCCTATGAGGCTCTCGGCAAATTTCTTGGCAGTGAGCAGATCAGCTTCAAACTGCTCTTTTGACACTTTTTTCGCCACAAGCGTCTCGTCATATTCTCCTTCATACCAGGTATAGTAGATTTTGAAGATATTGAGTTCATCCATGTTTTCACCCTGCCGAGTCCTCCTCCATTCTTTCGTATCGTCTGTGTGCCCAAACTATTCTTTCACTGCCCAATGGCCGCCTTTATCAGGACCGACCCGTCTGAGGACACCTTGTTTTTTTAATTGCCTTATCTGCCACTCGACGCCTTTAGCACTTACGTCCAGAGTTTTGGCAAGCTGCTCTATTGTGATATCTGGGTTCTCTCTGAAGAGGTGAATGAGTTTCTCCCTAGTTTTCTCCCTAGTTTTCTGGCTCGTTTTTGCCATCTTCCTGTAAAAAATTACAGAAAACCCCGTCTTCGCTTTCTCAAGAATATCACGTTGCGATTTCGGCAAATTCTTCCCTGCCCGATTGATGTAGAAATTGAGCATCGACATCGCGGATTGATATGGTGTCCCCTTGCGGGGTGTGCTCTCCAGGGCGGAGCGTTTCAGCGACAAAGCGATCCGTCGAGGATCCTTCCACGTGAACACACCCGAATCAAGCGCAAGTGCCCGGCTCTTCTTGGTTACACCTGCAGACCAGTATGTGCCCATGTCACAGATCAGCACATATCGTTATAAAAGCTTTTCCTGGTGCA
>CAZRZZ010000015.1:0-16639 GCA_964604755.1 uncultured Methanosarcinales archaeon
TGCTCCAACTCGAACACGACCTGAAGGTCGGGAAGATCGCACAGGACGAACTTGCAAAACTCATCCTGCAGGACCTGGACACGAAAGGAAAAGGCATCATCGTCACGACGTTCTCAAGCCACATCGCACGCCTTCGATCGATCGTCGCGATTGGCAAGAAGCTTAGGCGCAAGGTCCTCTTCCTTGGCCGCAGCCTCTCCAAATACGTCGAGGCGGCTCGGACGACCGGGATCGAGCGGTTCGACGATGTTGAGGTCGTCAAGTACAAGCGCAAGATCAAACGACGCCTCAAGGAGATCGAGCACAAGAAGGACAAGTTCCTCATCGTCTGCACGGGACATCAGGGCGAGCCAAAGTCTGTGCTCTCCCGCATGGTCACGGGAAACCTTCCGTACCGACTTGATTCAGGGGATTATGTGGTCTTCTCCTGCAAGGTCATCCCGACGGAGACAAACATCAAGGCGCGGAATGAGCTTGATTTGGCAATCAGCGCGAAGGGCGCGCACGTCTTCACGGACGTGCACGTGAGCGGCCACGCCTCGTCCGAGGAACACCGTGAACTCATCGGGTATCTCCGCCCGAAGATCCTCATTCCGTCACACGGCATGCACAGCCTCGTCGGCGGCTCCGCAAAGATCGCGCAGGAGCTTGGCTACAAACTTGGCAAGACAGTCGTGATGATGCGGAATGGGGATCGGCTGCGCATCGTGTGATTCGTTTCTTGCACGCCGCGAAACTTTATATATACCACCTTCTGGAAATCCTCCAATGGCCTCGGAAAACGGATTCATCGTCACGGCGACGTACCGCATCGTCGATGGCAGAGCTCACATCTATCTATTCGGCAAGCTCGCGAGTGGCAAGAGCTTCCTTGCGATCTGCCCGTTCCGGCCGTACTTTTTTATCAAGACAACAGACGCGAAGAGAGCAAAGGAGATCGCGAATGTCGAGACGGAAGAGACGGCGATGAAGAGCTTCCACAGCGAGGCGCTCTCGAAGATCACGCTTGATGTGCCAAAGGACGTCAAGGACCTGCGCGACCTTCTGCAGCAAAAAGATGTCGCATGCTTTGAGGCGGACATCCCGTTTGTGACGCGATTCCTGATTGACCACGGGGTCCGGGGATCGCTGCAAATTGAGGGAGAATCCAAGAAAGGACATCACGTCGATGTCATCTATGAGAACCCAACGATTGCCCCGTCGGACTGGTCCCCAAAGCTCAAGGTGCTCTCGTTTGACATCGAGACGACGCTTGACGCGAGCAAGATCCACTGCATCAGCGTCTACGGCGAGGAGTATTCGCACTGCTTCATGGTCACAAAGCAGAACCTTACGAACACGACATCATGCAAGGACGAGAAAGAGATGATCGAGAAGTTCTTTGCAATTATCAAAGAACAGGACCCAGACGTTATCACGGGATGGAATGTCATCGAGTTCGACTTTCCCGTCATCCGCGAGCACTGCCGTGCCTTGAACGTCCCGATACGTTTTGGCCGCGCGGACTGGGACTGCCAGTTCACCGTCAACACCTCGTTTTTTGTCGAGTCGCGCGCAGAGATCCCCGGCCGGCAGGTGCTCGACGGCCTTCACCTCCTTCGCGGCTCATTTGTCAAGCTGCCCGACTACAAGCTCAACACGGCAGCAAAGCACTTTCTTGGCGAGGAGAAGCTCCTCGTCGGCGCAGGACGGCATGAAGAGATCCAGGAACTCTACAAAAAAGACCAGCAAAAGCTTGCGGACTACAACATCAAAGACGCAAAGCTCGCGTATGATATCCTCTTTGCCTCGGACGTCCTGGGCCTGACCGTGCAGCGCAGCATGCTGACCGGCATGCTCATGGACCGCGTCAGCGCATCGATTGCGTCGCTCGACTTTGTCTACATCTCCGAGACGAGGAAGTGTGGGCTTGCCGTTCCCTCCCGCGGCTTCGCGGAGCGCGAGGAGCGCATCAAAGGAGGCTTTGTGCGCGAGAGCATGCCCGGCATCTACAAGAACATCCTCGTTTTGGACTTCAAGAGTCTGTACCCGAGCATCATCCGGACGTTCAACATCGATCCGGTCTCGTTTGTCCCGACGGACCTTCGCAGGATATACGAGGAGAAGGACCTCATCATCGCCCCCAACGGCGCCGCGTTCACGCGGGATGAAGGGATACTTCCGCGGCTCATCGAGCGCCTCTGGAAGCAGCGCGACGAAGCGAAGAAAAGAAAGAACCAGTTTGCAAGCCACGCAATCAAGATCCTCATGAACTCCTTTTTTGGCGTGCTCGCGAACCCGACGTGCCGGTTCTACAGCCTTGAGATGGCAAACGCGATCACGCATTTTGGCCAGGCGCTCATCAAGATGACTGCAAAACGCATCGAAGAGATGGAATATGATGTCATCTACGGCGACACGGACAGCATTTTCGTCGATGCCGGAGCAAAAAGCGAAGAGGAGGCAAAAAAGACTGGCGAAGATATCCAGCATAAGATCAATACATACTACATCGATTACGTCAAGAAGACGTATGGGTGTAACAGCAAGCTTGAGCTTCAGTTCGAGAAGGTGTACCTGCATTTTTTGATGCCGCGCATCCGGGGATCCGAAACCGGGGCAAAGAAACGCTACGCTGGCATTATCAGAAAAGACGGAAAGGAGAAGATCGATTTCGTCGGACTCGAGTTCGTGCGCCGCGACTGGACAGAGCTTGCAAAGAAATTTCAGATCGGCCTTCTCGACCGGGTCTTTCACGAAAAGGACGTGCGCGACTTCGTGCATGACTTCGTTCGGGACGTCAAGCAGGGAAAGCATGATGACCTGCTCATTTACCGCAAGGCGTTGCGCAAGAACGTGGGAGAATACACCAAGACGACACCGCCGCACGTCAAGGCGGCGAAACTGCTTGACCGCATCGAGAGCAGCATCATCGAGTACATCATGACCGTCGACGGGCCACAGCCGGTCCAGAGGCTCACCAGCACGATCGATTATGAACATTATATCGACAAGCAGCTGCGGCCGATCGCCGACTCGATCCTCGGGTTCTACAACCTCACCTTCGATGACGTCTCGAAAGGCGGAAAGCAGACGGGGATTGGGGACTTCTAAGAAAATTTTTATACTGGCATCCTATTCTTTTCTTCCATGGGTCTACGGGAAAAAATATGCGACACGCAAGACGCTGCACACGTCGGTATCGGCGCAGGTGTTGCCCTTCTCCTCACCGGTATCGTGGCAGCTGCGACGAATATAGACGGCGTTGCCGACATGGTGGAGATCACGGCACCCGTACCCTGGGCGGATTCATACTGGAATACGCTCAGGACGTTTGCAGAGATGTCGCTGTATACTGTTCCTGGCGGAGCTGCTCTTGGATACATCAGAAGCAAAATCTACTCATCCATGAGGTAAACCTGTCAAATTTTTAAATTCCGTTCCACCACAAAAAATATAAAACATGCCGCAAAGATGCCTGTCCAAGGGGGTATAGACATGAAGCTCACTCTTGCGGAACCAAAGTATCTCAAAGAAGGCATCTCGATCATTTCTGATCTTGTCAACGAAGCGACACTCAAGCTGACCCAAGAAGGGCTCGAGCTTGTCGCGATGGACCCGGCAAATGTCGCGATGGTCGTCTACAACCTGCTCGCGAGCGGATTCTCCGAATACCACCTCGAGAAAAAAGAGGAGCTTGCGATCAATCTTGCGAACTTCAAGCAGATCCTGCGGCGTGCAAAGCCAAACGATCAGGTGACCCTCGAACTTGACGAAGGAAAGCTCAAGATCCAGCTCAAAGGGCAGACCACGCGCACATTCTCGCTTCCGATCATCGACCTTGAGGAGAAAGAGCAACGGGTGCCGGAGCTCTCGTTTGGGGCCACAATCACTATGCATGCCGGCGCGCTCAATGACGCGATCGAGGATGCAGACATCGTCGCCGAGTCCGTAAGCTTCATGGCGCACAGGGACGGGATGACCATCAGCGCGGAGGGCGACCTCTCGCATGCCAGAATTGACATCAGAAGCGACGAGCAGACGAGGATCAATATACACGAGGGTGGCGAGCTTCGCGCAAAATACTCGATCGAGTACCTCAAAAAGATGATGCAGGGAGCAAAGCTTGCCGACAGCGTCGCCGTGCACTTCAATAATGATTATCCGCTGCGTCTTGACTACAAGACCGTCGACCGCGTAAGCCTATCATTCATCCTCGCGCCGCGGGTCGAGAATTATTGATTATTACTAATTAATTACTGATTATGATTAATACTCATCTGACTGTGGAACACTTTTATATACCCCTTCATCTTTGGTTCTCCTCATGCACAACCATCACCACCACTTCCATTTTTTCTCGCGCCGTGAACTCAATGAGCTCTACCTGAGCCTGGCGATCCGATCGTTTGCGATATCAATGGTGGCTATCTTTATCCCCTTGTATCTGCTCAAGATTGGCTATTCACTTGTGTCCGTGTTCATCTTCTACCTGTGCTTCCACGCCGGGCATGGTGTTGGCATCATCCCCGCAACGAAAATCGTCGCAAAAAGAGGGTTCAAGCATGCTATCCTCCTCTCCGTGCCGCTTCTCATCATGGCGTTTTTGATGCTGCACAGCCTTGCGGCGATCGCATGGCCGCTGTGGCTCATCGGCATCATCTACGGGTTTGCCGAATCGCTGTTCTGGATGGGATTCCATGTCGACTTTGCCAAATTCAGCTCGAAAAAGAGAAGAGGCATCCAAGTCGGCGCTGTGCGCGGCATGCACCTCTTCGTCCAGGCGCTCGGCCCGGCAGCCGGGGGCATCCTTGTCGTCGTCTTTGGATTTAAGGCCATGTTCATGATCGTGATGGGCCTCCTCTTTTTTGCTGCGATGCCGCTATTCTTATCAAAGGAGATCCACGAACCGGTGGAGTGCTCGATTGGCAGTGTCCTTAAGGGACAGTCATGGAAGAAGTTCCTGCCGTTCTTTGCCCGTGGGATAGAAGGGGGCGCAGCAGGTGTGCTTTGGCCGACATTTATCTTCTTTACGCTCATGGATTCCTACACCGGACTTGGGTGGCTTCGGACAGTGACCATCGTCGCTGCGCTCGTCTTTGCGCTGTTCATAGGCCGGTTCGCTGACGCGTACCGCTCGTTTCTGCTGCGGGTCGGATCGGTGCTCAACACGATCGTCTGGGCCGTGCGCGGGATGGTCGGAAGCGTGTTTGGAGTATTTGCCATCGATACCGCATATGGTGCAACCACGACGCTGGTCGCCGTCCCCTTCGAGGCGAAATCCTACGACATGGCAGCAAAGGATGTCGTGCACTTCACGATGTTCCGTGAGATGGGCATCCATGCCGGAGGGCTCTTTCTCTTCGTATGCATGCTTGCCGTCTCGGAGCTTGCCGCAAGCCTCTTCTTTGGCGGCGGCGCATCGTTACTCTATCTCCTGTTCTAAACATTTATAAGTGCCGGCTTCTATGACATCGAAGAGGGTGCATGAAGAAGATGGACGGAAAAGAAGAGTTCCTTGATTTTCTTCTGGAGACAGGCGCGCTTCGATTCGGCGATTTCATACTCAAAAGTGGCCGCGAGTCCCCATACATGGTGGACATGGGCAGAATGTCCTCCGGGAGTAATGCAGATCGGATTGGCGCACACTTTGCAGAAGCGATCATCGAACGCATCGGCGACGCTCATGTCATCTTTGGCCCTGCGTACAAAGGGATCCCGCTTTGTGTCTCGGCGGCGATGCATCTTGATGCGATGCTGGACCATCCCGTGCATTACCTGTTTGACCGCAAAGGGCAAAAGACGTATGCCGATGGCGGCACGGGCGCAAGAGGACTCGTGTGCGGCCGCATCCCGGAACGCGGCGAGTCCATTGTCATGATTGACGACGTCATCACCTGCGGGCAGACGAAGATCGCATCCGTGCATCTGCTCCAGACCCTGCAGCCGGATGCGAACATCAGCGGCCTTGTTGTCGCAATCGACCGGCAGGAGCTTGACGAGAACGGTGAATACACGGCAGGATCGTTCCAGGCAAGAGAAGGTATCCCGTTCCATTCGATCGCGACTGCGTCGGACATCCTTGAATATCTAAAGCAGCAGAAGCTCGAAGAACATGCCACAAAAATGCAGGCATATCTCAATAAATACGGAATCAGAGAAGTAAGACAGTAAAAGAGAGGAAAAAGTTGCATCCGCCGGCAGCACCCGCCTTGATAGTCTTTCTTATTTCACCTTACCGTGCGCATGCCCCTCCTCCCATCGGACAGTGGAGAAAATATTAATGGTCCGCAAAAGCAGCTGCTCGCTTCCTGCGACGACAAATGCTTTCCCACTCCAGCTGCGCTGGCCATGGTACGTCATTGGCGATCCGTCGATGAATCGCACAAAGCCGCCGGCCTCCTCGACGATGGCTTGAGGAGCGCAGGTATCCCACGTCCCTGCCCTGTGGTTGATGAGGAAGTGAAGATTCGCCTCTCCCCGGGCAACATACATCATGCGAAGCCCCTGGCTTCCGGATTGGATCACGCTATCAAGGCCAAGAAGGGTGATGGCATGGATATAATCATCATGCGCGCGCGCGTCATGCTCAAGAACGGCGACCGGGCCATGGTCGGCCGCATCGACAGCAAGGGGAAGCTCTGCCCCACATGCATCGATGTGATACGCCCCTTCCCCTTTCACCGCGTAGTAGATGTCCCTGGTCACAGGCTGGTAAACGACGCCGAGCAGTGGGTGAGAATCGACCGCAAGGCCGATGTGGATTGCAAAATCGCCCCGCCGCTTGACAAACCCGCTCGTTCCGTCGATCGGGTCGACGTACCAGAACCTGTTGTTTGCCGAATCGACGCGCCCAAGCTCTTCGGAGACTATGCCATCTTTTGGAAACCTCTTGACGAGCCCTTCAAGGATAATCTCGTTTGCCCGGCGGTCGGCGATAGTCACCGCCGTCCCATCGGCTTTCGTCTCCGCTTCAAAGCCCGTCCTGTAGATGCGCATGATCTCATCGCCTGCCTCCCTGGCGAGCTCGAGCGCGGCCGTGAACTCTTTTACATATCCTTTTTTGCGTTCCATAGTGCACCTCCGTGCTTCCGTGAGGAAGGAGAGCATATCGTAATAATTAAATATTATTATTAATTTTTTGTTATGAATGACAGAGCTTGACGAATTGGGCCTCACCGGGTACGAGCAGGCGGCATACGAGGCCGTGCTTTCCTGCGGACAGGCGACCGCAAAGGATATCGCAAAGGCAGCCCGCCTTGCACCGACAGCGGTCTACCCGAACCTCAAGAGCCTTGCCGCAAAGGGCCTTGTGCAAAAGATCGAAGGCGAACCGGCCAGGTATGCTGCGATCGACCCCTCGATCGCGATACCCGCGCTTGCACGACGGCGCGCAGACGCGCTTCTTGACGCGGGCCGGATGATAGTCCCAAAACTTTCCACGCTTGCGGAAAGAGGCTTGCAGACCGCTCTGCCAGAGCCAGTGAGCGTCTCTTTGGGCATCGAGGCATCGCATGAGATCACCAGGGTGATCGCCTCGTGCGCGACGCGATCCGTGTTTGTCAGCGGTTGGGGGTTTAGCTCAAAAAAGAACATGCACTCCATCCTCTCCATGCTCGGCGACCATGCCGAAGCCGGAAAGGATGTGCGCCTGCTTGTCCGGAATACGCAAGCAGCGCATCTTGCCCCCGTGCGTGCGTGCCAAAAACGTGGGGTCAAGGTCCGCATCGCGCCCATTGCCGGCCTGTCCATCATCGTCGGCGACGCAAAAGAGTGCAAAATCACGCTCAAAAGCCCCGAATTAGGTGATCGGATCAACATGCATATCAAAGACGCCGCGCTCTCGAAATTGCTCCATGATTACTTTTGTGCCGAATGGAAGAATGCGCAACGCTCCTCACCATCCCGCAGAACGTGATACGCCCCTTGCAAAGAGACGACATCCAAGCGGTAGCGAGATGCTCCACATGGACGCCGGCTCTGTCCTAAATCTCGGAGCACTGCCGCCAAGCGACGTGCGCCGGCCTCATGTCAGAAGACCGGATCCTCAGAGAACACACTATTTCCCTATGCAAACAGAGCGCGGCAGTGCCCCAGTTCACAACTTTTAGGACAGAGCCATGGACGCCAAAATATTTATATAGATGTATCCCAATAAGATGTATAGAGAACATGAGGTGATGGTATGGCAGCCGATTCTTTCAAAGGCCAGATAAAAAATGTGCACGTTGGCAGTAAAGCGACAAAAGATAAGCTTAGTGGGGAGATTAAACCCATTGAGGGAAATCTCATGGATATCAAGTTCGTCACCGACATCAAGGTTGGTGTGCGTGATACCGTCGAATACAGAAAGCGCAAAGACGGCTCTGCAGAGATTGTCAAGATCATCAAAAAAGCGAAATAATGGCAGCATCCAAGACGTACACGGGGCGCGTGATCCGGATTCGCCACATGGACAATCCAAGACGGCGGCGCCTTCTTGTCAGCGGCCAGATACAGCCGGACCACCGGTCGCGCCATTACCGGTTCGAGACGTATGAAGATCCGCGCAATCCCTTCCGGAATCAGGATCGCATCTCTTTTGAACTTGATCCGGACAGCAAGCCAATCAACATCAGGCGCATAGCGAATCGGTGAGTGGATGGCAAAGGCAGCAAAGGGCAGAGGCGTCGTCGTGGAAGCGCGGCCGCTTTCCGGGAATGCAGCACGAAACCGCGGCGCCAGGACGGTCGGGAAATTGCGCATAGAACCGGGATTTCGCGAGATCCATTTCGAGTCAGAAGCGGCGATCAGGGTTGGAGATGTCGTCGAGTTCGCCGAGACCCGCGAAGGCGTTGCGCGCAACCTCATCAAGGTCGCGAAGCGATATTACTAAGAGACATTCTGGTCAAAAGATTTAAATAGCTTGTTTTGGATAGAGTCCCCCATGCAAAAGAGGGAAGAGCCGTCGGGCCGCATCCGGGGATTTCGGCGCTTTCTGAAGAAGACCTTCCGCGTGCTCGCGTATGCCCGGCCTTATTGGAAATTGATGGCAATTCTTTTCCTTGTGTCCCTCATCTTCACTGCGCTCAGCCTTGCCGGGCCGTATCTTGTCAAGATCCTTCTCGACGATGTCCTACCGACAGGAAACACGATGATGCTCTTCTGGCTTATGGTCCTGTTCGTGAGCATCTTCGTGCTCAAAAGCACCGTTGGCGTGCTCAACTCGTACAAGACGACGGAGCTTGTCGAGAACATCATCCTTGGCGTCAAGAAGGAGCTCTTTGACCACCTTGAGAAGCTCGATCTCTCCTTTTATCACACAAACAAGGTCGGCGACATCCTCTACCGCCTCGACGAGGACGTCTACGGCATCGACTCGTTTATCAACATCATTGTCAATGTCATCCTCATGGACTTGCTCTCGACCGTCTTCATCCTCGCGATCTGCCTTAAGCTCAACTGGAGGGTGACGGTGGCGTCGCTCATGTTCTTCCCGTTCTACGTTATCGCCCAGCGCTACTTTGGCGAGAAGATCAGAAAGCAGAAAGAGAGGATCGTCAAGAAAGTCGCAAGCCTGCTTGGTTTCCTGCAAGAGAATCTCTCTTCAATCCATGCGATCAAGACGCTCACGCTTGAGAAGCGCAAGCTCGATGAGTACACCAAGCGCAATCGCAACCTCATCAAGATGGACCTTGAGATGGACCTCATCGAGAGCTTTTCCTCAGTCATCGTAGCAACGATCACTTTCATCCCGCTCATCATCATCCTCTGGTATGGAAGCTATCAGGTCTTTGCTGGCGTGCTCACGCTAGGTAGCCTGATTGCGATCTACACTTATATCGGCAAACTCTTCGATCCGATCGCGAGCCTTGGCAGCATCAACATCGCGATCCAAAGCACGCTTGTCAGCGTCGACCGGGTCTTCGAATTCCTTGACCGCCGCGTCAAGATCAAGGAAAAGCCAGGCGCGAAAGAGCTGACGCGGCCAAAGGGCAAGATAGACTTCAAGAAGGTGAGCTTTAGCTACCACAATGGGGAGCCCGTGCTCGACAAGATATCTCTCTCTGTCGAGCCAGGAATGACCGTCGGCATCGTCGGGCCAAGCGGCACGGGAAAGAGCACGATCGGCAATCTGCTGCTGCGCTTCTTCGACCCACAGGATGGAAGGATCACCATCGACGGAACTGATCTGCGCGACCTGAAGATCGCAAGCCTGCGCAAGAACATAGGCATCGTCAGCCAGGAATCCGTGCTCTTCAACACGACGATTCGCGAGAATATCCGCCTTGGCGACCCGAATGCGAGCGACGAGGACATCATCCGCGCCGCGAAGCTTGCCAACATCCACGACATGATCTCGCATCTCAGGCACGGCTACCACACCGTCGTCGGCGAGAGGGGAGCAACGCTCTCGGGAGGGGAAAAGCAGCGCATCAGCATCGCAAGGATCATCCTCAAGAACCCTTCGATCATCATCCTCGATGAAGCGACATCCTCGCTGGATAGCAAAGCGGAGGAGGAGATCCAGGACGCGCTCAAGTATGTTACCAAAGGCCGAACAACGATCATCATCGCGCACCGGCTCAGCACCGTGCGCCAAGCGGACAAAATCCTCGTGCTCAAGGACCACAAGATCGTCGAGTCTGGATCGTTCAAGCAGCTCATGAAAAAGAAAGGGGAGTTCTATCATTACTACTATATCCAGTTCGGCAAGAAGGAGGAGCTCCCCGCTGTCAAAAAGCAACCTTTTTATAATCCGCTCGCCAATCCCACCCCCGCAGACTAATAGCAGATCAGCAATAAAAGAGGTGACGGGATGCCATCAAAAACATGGAACGGAACGATTTGCGAGATGGAAAAGCGCGGCGGAAGGGGCAGCATCGTTGTCGGCAAGATCAAGCGGTCGGATGGTAAGGTCGTCAATTTCCAGGGGAGTCTCATGAAGGGCATCGACCTTGGCATGGAAGTCGAGTTCTACTACGACACGGCGCGAAAGACGGCGTTTGACATCCGAAAGGCGCACAGCCGCTGGCCAAGCGAGTACCAGAGCCAGCGAAGATAAGCCGCCGGGCGAGATAAAAAATGCAAAGAAAAATATATCAAGGCCCTGGTACAGGGTTGTATACTCCAGGACAGTTTCAAGAGTATTTGAGATCGATTCAATTTGAGCCCATAGCCAGCTATGGGGCACGAGACGGGGTAGAGGTCCACCATAACAAAAAGACGGCGGTGACACTCGTGGCTGATTGGTGGTTTCCAAATTCAGATAAGTTCCCTCATGGGAATGTAGCTATTATTCTTTTAGGAAAAGAGAGGACGGTAAAAGGTTTACACCGAATAATTGAGGAAGAAGCAAAGAGAAGAAATATCTAACGATTATCAACTTTTTGCCGACATAAACAGATATATTGATATGCGCATCAAAAGAGAGTTAATATCCACGCAAACAGGCGCGCAAATAACCCTCGCTTCTTTTCTGTTTTGACACGTTCTTGCGGCCCTATTCCCTCATCCCCAACGGGCTGGTTTTCTACAGACGGTACCGCAGCAGGCACGGCGGAGCCGAAAGATACAGCATCAAACGCAAGCGACTCTGTCGTCTTTATCTTGAGGAACTCCTCATCGACATTCGCGTTCATGAACGTCGTAATCTCAAGCGATTCGTCAGTATAGCTTCCAGGGATGTAAACAGAATAGGAGAACACCGCCTCCTCCCCGCTTGCAAGCCCGCCATCAAAATACGGCTCTCCATCGACAACCTTGATACCCTTAATAGAATCAAGCACGGACACGTCGGAGAGGGCGATACTGCCAATGTTCTTCACGGTCGTGACAAGGGATACATTGTCCCCTCGAGTGGGCGTCGCATTGAAGCGGTGCGACACCAAAAGCGGCCGGGCAAACGGCTCGATAAGGATTACGCCTTGCGTGCTAAAACGGAACGTGCCCGTTTCATCCGTATACATACCAGAGAGGGTGATGGTCACGTTCGTTGGCATATCAACTTGAGGTGCGGTGATCTCGCGCCGGACGACAGACGCGCGCTGCCTGCCACGAAGATCGATGCCGGCATAGCGCATCGTATCGATGATAGGTGGGTCAAAGGATATTGTCGTGATGATACCCCGAATTGTTTCGGATTTTTTGCTCTTGATGTCCGCAGTGAGCGTGAAGTCTGCATCGGAGCGCACATGGCCGGGCACGATATCCAGGTAGGGAAGGATATCGGATGTGGCGACCTTGATGTCGTGCATAGAGGTCTTTTGCATCGTTGACCCTTCTGCGGTGAGCGTTGTGTCCATGCGGATCGTGTGGTCACCAAGCTCTTTTGCCTGGAATATCATCGTGATGAAGTGCTCTTCATCCTTGCGCAGGCTGTCCGAGAAGGTGTACACCCTGCCTTCCTTTGTGATGCCTTCAGCGGAGACAACAGAGAGCCCGGATGGCACCGTGATAGTAAGCGAAGAGATATCCACGTCACCGCGTTTTGCGGTGTTCTTGATCGTGATATTATACGTGAGCGTCTGGCCGACCTTGAGCCCGTCATCGCTAAGTTCTTCGTCGAAAAGGAAGGGAAGCTTCACGCTGATTGTCTTTTGCTCTCCGTACACAACCTTTTGCTCATCAAAGAAACGATACGACAGCTTTGGCGTGATTGTAAAATCGATAAGGTCACGCGCTTCGAGTGTGTAGGGGAATTCTTTTGACTGGCCCGACACAAGAGGAGTATTAAAGATGATCGTGTTTCCGACAACGGTTCCAGCGCTTGAGACGACGCGCACGTGCGCAGGAAGGGGAATTTCAAGGCGCACGTTGTCTGCCCGAAGCTCGCCCGTATTCTGAAGCGTCGCCTGCGCCTCGATGCGCTCGAAGTGGCGCGGCGTGGTCGTCGAATAGGTATGCCCCACCGTGATGGACGGCTCGAGCGATTCGATGCGCACATGGATCATCGGGTACTCCCTGCCATCCTCGAAAACGGCGCGCTCGTAGTCGACGTCCTCAAGACAGTATCGGATGATGTCCTTGGTCTCGCAGTCTCCTCGGTTGATGAGAAAAGTGCTTGACGCGGTGAAGATCGTGCCCATCTGGTTTTGCCTGCGAAAGCTCACTTTGATCTCTTCTTCTCCGGCCTCGAAGGGCGTGCCGTCCTGGACCCATCCATCAAAGATGACCTCGGCTTGGACGCTTCCTGCAAGGAGCAGAAGGGCCATGCATACAAGAACCAACCCCCACAGGATCCATGCTCGCATGAGAGATTTTATGGTACGGAGGATATTTAATGATTGCGCCAAAAGCACCCGGTAACCATAAAAATATTTATTAACCGACAGACGATTTTGCTAAGCACATGGAGTGCCAACAGCACCAAAAGCGCGCAATCTGCCAATGCAGCTGGTGCGGAGGGGGGATGTGCCGGATCTGCGTGGCAAAACGCCTCGGGAACCAGCAGTACTGTGCGGGCTGCGTCAAGACGCTCGGCGGCGCAATTGAGCAAAAACAGATCAAGCGCATGCGGGAGATATGACGATGCGGCAGCCAATCGTTAAAATACTCTCTGTCGTGTTGTGCATCATCCTTGTTTCTGCCATGACCTTGTTTGCGATGGGCCGGATTTCAGCCATGACGTTCTGGATTCTTGCTGCTCTTACCGCGCTCGTGGCGTTTGTCGTGCTGCCGTGGCTCAAGAAGACATAAGAGACATTGCTGTTATCCCGGAAGTTTTCGCCGGATGCGCGCAACTGTCCCAAACGGGAGGATCTCGCCGTCAGAAATGACAAAGACCTCCATATCACCGATGCGCCCAAGCATCGGGCTAAGAAGCTCTTCGGTGAGCACGTCGGTGCCGTGCGTCGCAAGAAAGAATGATGGGAGCACGATGAGCGTACGCCCCTTATACTCCCCTTTGAGGAAGCACTTGAATGTCTCGCGGCGCATACCATCATCAAGCGTGACCGCAGGATGCTCATGGCCGATGACGATTGTCTTAATGGTTTCTGGTATATTATCCGGCTTCGCGTCGCCGTGCACGAAGAGGACGTCACCCTTGGTGTACGCATCGACAAGCGTGATCCTGCGCTTTCTTGTGATCGGCTCGAGGATTGTGTCGTGGTTTCCCCTGATAAGGATAATGTCAGATGTGTACTTGGTAAGAAGGTCGAGAAACTTGAGCGTCTCGCGCCATTCCTGATTTGATATCGTGCCAAACTCATGCTTCAAGTCTCCGATGAGGATGATACGCTGCGGCTTCTCCTTCTCAAGGATGTTCTTCATGCGCTCCATCATCTGCGGGAACTGCACGCGCGGAACCATAAAGCCCTGCTTATTGAGCGCCTCTTCATAGCCGATGTGCACGTCGCCGACGACGAGCGTACCACCTATCTTGAGGCACAGGTCAGTGATTCGAATCCCTTCTGAAATATCCATGCTATCGCTGGAGTCTAGACGCGCAGGTTATAACCTTTTCGGAAAAGATGCACGCAGAGGACAAAGAAGAAGACGGCAAGCATAAGCACGACAGCGATGCATGCGCCAAGCGGAACGTCCGCCTGGCCAATGAAGCCGAACCGGAAGCCGTTGACCATGTAGAGGATTGGGTTGACCTTCGACAAATGCGCCCAGAATTCGGGGAGCATCGAGATCGAGTAGAACACGCCGCCAAGATAGACAAGCGGCGTGATCAGGAACGTGCTGAAGATGTTGAGCTGGTCGAAGTTCTGCGCCCATAGCGCCGTGACGATGCCTGCACAAGAGAAGATGACCGAGACAAGCGTGATGAAGAAGAGGACGGCAAGCACGTTCACGATGATGACTTTTGCAAAGAAGAGGGCGACAAGCAGGATGCCAATGCCGACAAGGATGCCTCGTGCAACACCTCCAACCATGAGCGCGATGACGATCTCAAGATAGGAGAGCGGACTGATGAGGACCTCCTCGATATTGCCTTGGAATTTCATGATGAAAAGAGACGACGAGGAGTTCGCATACGCGCTTGTGATGACACCCATCATGACAAGGCCGGGCAGGATGTATTCAATGTAGGAGACACCGGCGATCTGGCTGATGCGCGATCCAAGCGAATAGCCGAAGATGAGGATGAACAGGACCGCCGTCACCATCGGGGGCAGAATCGTCTGCGAGTAAAGGCGCAAAAAGCGGTGGCATTCGCGCTTAGTGAGCGTCAGGAAACCGGTCCAGTTACTCATGCTCCCCACCTCGCTTGGTAAGCTTCAAGAAGACCTCTTCAAGCTTGTTTTCCATGCTTGTCATGGAGACGATGGGAAGCCTTGCCTTAGCGATGTCGTCGATGACGTCCTTGTACGAGTGCTTTGCCGTGTTGATTGCGATATGCATCGCCATGCCCTTGTTCTCCAGCCGTGCATTGTATTTTTGCAGCACCTCTGGAACAGCCGATTGTCTCTTGTCGAAGTGGAGAAGCAACGCCTCATCTTCAAGAAGACCCATGAGCGCTGAGGTCCGATCGCATGCGATGATCTTTCCGTGGTTGATGATCGCGACGCGGTCGCAGAGCTCCTGTGCCTCTTCGATGTAGTGCGTCGTAAGAAGGACGGTGACTCCCTCTTCATTGAGCTTCTTGATGAACTTCCACATGCTATGACGGATCTCGACATCGACGCCTGCGGTCGGCTCGTCAAGGATGATGATCTTTGGGCCATGCACCAATGCCCTTACGATCATCGCGCGGCGCTTCTGTCCTCCGGAGAGCGCCCGGATCTGGCTTTCGCGCTTCTCTATGAGTTCAAGCTCCTTGAAGAGCTTCTCCGCACGGCGTTCTGCCTCGTCTTTTGGGATGCCAAAGAAGCCCGCGTTGAAGACGGGAAGATATTTGAGCTTGAGGAACGCATCGAAGTTGAACTCCTGGGGCATAAGGCCGATCTGGGCACGCGCATCGCGGTAGTCACCAACGACGTCATAGCCCATGACCTTGACCTCACCGGAGGTCTTGTCCGCAAGGCCGGTCAGAATCTTGATCATCGTCGTCTTTCCGGCACCATTTGGGCCAAGAAGTCCGAAGAATTCGCCCTGCTCAATCTCCAAGTCGATGCCTTTAAGGGCCTCGAACTCGCCATAGTTCTTGGTGAGCCCTTTGATGGAGATGGCGGGTTTTGACATGGACGATTTCATGGACATCCCATTTATAACTTTTGCCTTGGCGATCCTGTGCATCATCGCTTCCCTATACTAATCTTCGCCTGCACGAATGTGTGCATCCGCCTTGCAAAGTCACGCCGCTCTTCCATCTTCAGCAAGTCAGCATGGGATTGCAGGACAAGATTGAACGCGAACGGGCTTGGCGTCGTCGTGCTCACCTCCTCGACCTTGATTGCGTCATTCTCGATCATCGTGAGCACGCGCACGGCGTTGTGCACGTCCATGAAGTCCTCGAGGACCTCGCGGCGCGCCTCACGGATCAAAAAGAAGTCAGGGCTGATGCGCTTGACCGCGTTATATAGGATGGAACTCGAGACCTGCTGGCGACCGACGCGCTTGGCCTGGCCTTTATGGATACGCAGGATCATGAGCGCGCGGCCCGCGCAGTGGCGGAAGCGGCGCTTGAGGGCCTCAGTCTTCTCGACAGCGTTCCATAAGACGCGCTCGAACTCTTGGCTTTTGAGAAGCCGAAGCGCGCGCTTGATCTGAGCCTTATGCTTGCCCGTGA